>JAAYRM010000194.1 GCA_012518745.1 Tissierellia bacterium | reverse complement strand
TTCCGTCAATCTTATAGGTTTTTTTAAAGGTATTAACAGAGTTGCCATTGTAGACAGATTGAACTATTGACTCCTTATTTTCTGTATTTAAAGAAAATGGGAAAGATATTTCAATATCTTTCTCCTCACCCTTAGCAATTTTAATTTCAGCGGGATAATAAAATGCGTTTACAAATTTAAATATATAAAAGAAGGAAAAGATTAATATTAGTAAAGAAAATATCTTTCTATTCTCCTTATACCTATTCAAATATAATCACTCCTCTATAATCCTTAAACACATTCACCTCCTCAATCCTTTTTATCGTAAATATACTTTAGCCTTTTTTGTTCCTATTTATTCTTTTAAAATTTTTTTTATTATGTAAGAAAAAATACATTTTAACAATAAAAAAATACTTTGGAATTTTCCAAAGTATTCTAGATCAATCCATTTTTTTTAATATTTTTGACATCTCCAACATTTCCTTAGCGTGAAGTGTTGTAGTATCAGTCAGATCAACTCCACCTAATAACCGCGCCATCTCGTTCACCCTTTCATCTTCCCCGAGCCTCTTGACCACGGTACTGGTTTTATCCTCATATATCTTCTTTTCAATCACGAAATGAGTATCAGCCAGAGCAGCTATCTGAGGTAGATGCGATACACAAATAATCTGATGATGATGTGAAAGCTGTTCAATCTTTTCACCCACGACCTGAGCTGTCCTCCCACTGATCCCTGCATCAATTTCATCAAATATTAAACAGGGGACCCCTTCATACTTTGCTAATATATTTTTGAATGCTAACATTATCCTGGACATCTCCCCACCCGATACTATCCTAGACAGAGGCTTTAGATCCTCCCCTTTGTTGGTGGAAATTAAAAAATTCACCTTATCTTTCCCGTTATGGGAAAAATCATCTAATTCATTGATATCTATCTTAAACACAACATTGTTCATATTCAATTCATCCAATTCATCCATGATCGATCTCTCTATGTCACCGCCTAATGCCATCCTTATCTCGGTGATCCTGCTGCAGTAATTGTTTAATTCCCCTTCAATGGCATCGATTCTACGAGTAATAGTCATCACTAAATCCTCATAATCCAATAGATCGTTTAACCTGTCCTTAATCCTATCCCGATATTCGAGTATCTCCCCGATTGTATTACCATATTTTCTTTTCAGCTTACCTATGGTATCTATCCGTTCTTCTAAGAAGTTTAACCTTTCGGTGTCGATAGCCAATCGCTCTAAATAATTCCTCATATCCATAAATATATCTTGAAATTGAAAATTAATATCCGCTAGGATCTTGCTATATTCCTTCAATTCAGTATCATATTGATCTATATCCTGCATATTGCTAATGCATATATTGATATCATCGATTATCGATTTTTTATTATAGTCATCATTGTCTATCATATCGATAACTTGTCCTAATTCGAATTGGATTTTTTGAATATTGGAGAGCTTCTCATACTCCATAAAGATATCCTTTTCATCGTAATCGGTTAGGGCAGCCCCATCTATCTCATCCACTTGATATCTTAGTAGATCCATCTCCCTGTCCTTTTCAATATCATCTATAGTTAGCTCATTCAATCTTTTCTGTTCTTCTTTTAATAGCTCATACTTTTCCCTAAATTTATTTAGTAGCCTTTTCAATTCGGTATCGCCAAAACTATCTACTATCCTGATATGATTATCTACATCCAATAGGGATTGGTGTTCATGTTGCCCATAGATATCCACTAGGTTGGCGGTAATCCTATTTAGCATAATCAATGTTACAGTTCTTCCATTGACCCTAGATATACTTCTCCCATTGGAATAGATCTCCCTGGAAATCAATAGATAATCTGCAGGATCGATATCTATTCCATATTCCTCAAGGATTAAATTGATATTATCGCTTACCGATCCCCGGACATAGAATAATCCTTCTAGGGTGGCTTTTGTACTTCCTTTTCTAATGTAATCTTTACTAGCCCTTTGACCTAGAATTAAATTGATTCCCTCGACTATGATCGATTTTCCCGCACCGGTTTCCCCTGTCAACACATTGAACCCCTCGGTGAAATCTATTCTTAGATTATCTATAATAGCAAAGTTACTAATATTTAACTCGACTATCATATCCATACCCCCCGAATAAGCTACTTTATACTGCCTTATTTGAGCAAGGCTTGAATCATCCTAAATGTTTCTTCAACCATCTCCTCGTTACCTATGGCTATAAATATGGTATCATCCCCCGCTATCGTGCCCGCAATTCCATCCATCTTGAAATTGTCCAATGCAGAGGCACAGACTTGGGCAGCACCAGGCAGAGTTTTAATAACTATTATCCCCACCGCCTTATGCACATTCAAAACAGAACTTCTAAATATATTTACTAGCCGCTCCTTGATGCCTTCATATTGTCCATCTATTGTCGCGTATCTATATCTTCCATTAGAGGCTAAAACCTTAACCAACCTCAATTCCTTTATATCCCTGGATATAGTGGCTTGTGTGATCTCAATCCCCTTTTCCGACAGAAGTTCCCCTAGTTCTTCTTGTGTTTCTATTGCTACATTTTCTATTAGATCCAATATGATTCTCTGTCTAGTATATTTTTTCATATTTACCCCCTCATGATACAGAAGTCTATAATAATATTATTGCAATACATCATGTGCCTCGCGTACAACTTGCGATATCGATTCATCTTCAATGGATTTACCCTGCTTATTGTTTGTAATATGGGCTAGGAATTCAATATTTCCCATAGCACCCACGATTGGTGAAAAGCCTAACCCTATCATCCTCAGGCCGATGGTATTGCAATAATCCGATATGGATTTAATAACCTCGAAATGAACCGTTTGATCCCTGACCACACCTTTTTTCCCTACCTTTTCGCGCCCTGCCTCAAATTGGGGTTTAATCAACGCAACCATATCCTGTCCATCGGATAATAACTCCTTGGCCACTGGCAGAACAAGGGTCAATGAGATGAATGATACATCTATGGCGATAAAATCTAATAATTCCGGAATATCTTCCCTAGTTACATATCTGATATTAGTGCGTTCCTTAACTATAACCCTAGGGTCCTGGCGCAGTTTCCAATCCAATTGCCCATAGCCTACATCTACTGCATATACCTTCTGTGCTCCTTTTTGGAGCATGCAGTCCGTAAAGCCGCCGGTTGAAGCACCTATATCCATAGCTATGCTACCATCCAAATCTATATTGAAATCCTTAATAGCCTTTTCAAGCTTTAATCCCCCTCTACTGACAAACTTAATAGGGTTTTCTTTAATCCTGATTGCACTATCAATATCTATTCTATCCCCTGGTTTATCTATTCGTTTGGCACCTATAAATACTACCCCTTCCATAATAACCCGTTTGGCCTTTTCCCGGGAATCGACCAAACCCCTTTCAAAGAGTAGTACATCTGCCCTTTTTTTCATGAGATCTCTCCTATTTATATCTACTATTTTTATTACTCCTACCATGTGGTAGTATATCTAATTTAAATTTTTTATTTATGAAATTAAATAATCTAGCGGTTTTAAAGATGATGGTTTCAGAATTCGATATTGCGATGGTCTTTCCAAGGGCCTTACCTCCAACTGTAAAGGCCGCAATTAATGCAGTTACGATGATACTCAAGATGCCGGCATTGGCTATACTATAAATATTCGTTAATTTGTAGATAATTGTAGCCCCAATTGCACCACTTACTATTCCACTTATGTCCCCAATTACATCGTTGCAGAAATTGGAGACTTGGCTTGCATTTCTAACCAGCCTTATTGCATACTTCGCTTCTCCAATCCTATTAGATGCCATTGCATGGAAAGGCTTTTCCTCCGCAGTTGTTACCGCGATTCCAACTATATCAAAAAATATACCGATCGATATTATCAATATAAGTATAATAAATGCTAATAGCATGTTCAAATTCTTAACCAAACCTTCGGTTATGATCGTAAAAATAATTGCCATGATAAATGTCCATATAGTTATCAATACTACCCATCTAATATTATGCTTACCCATAAAATTACAGTCCTCACCTTTCACATTCACGGAAGATATCCAATATAAAGCTAAAATAATAAAAGCTGATAGCATCATGCTACCAGCCCACAGGTGGCAATATATTGAGTAAATCTTACGGCTTAAGGTCTAGCAGGATTTCCCTGATAAAAACTGCATGTCGCCAGAGCAGCGGTTACCCTTTAATTTTATCACCATCATGTCGCCATCGATAGAGCTAGATTGCCACTTAGCCCGCACTGTAATCCCCAATATATCTCTACATAAACAGTCTAGGAGTTTTCCTCTACAACCAGTCTAATCCTTAGCCTCTTTTGCAATATTGGTTTCGATAACAGAACTTTTCCCAATTGGGCCCTTAATCAAGAAAGTCGAACTTATCATCCGCCAAAATCACTCAAGGCAGGCTACGCTATATATTCTTATATATAGGTTTATCCTACTATGTCCCAGATAGCAGGTCTCCACAGAGGTAGGGTCAACGCCCACATGCCATTGCGGATCGCCCCATCCTCCTTACCCCCAGCAACAACCCCCGACT
>JAAYRM010000193.1 GCA_012518745.1 Tissierellia bacterium | reverse complement strand
GTGGTTTCACTCCTTTCGGATTATTTTGTTCTCACTTAATATATTCGACGTTTATGGGGTGAAACCCTTTTTTTGAAGGTACAAAAGCTGGCAAATTCAATGGTTTTCTAATATGCAATTTGCTCACCTCTTATGACTAGTATTTGTATTCATATGTATGTATCATAGGACAATTAAAATACAAACTATGTATTATCTATTCCTTAGTTCTATTCTCTGATTCATTTCTAAGAATTTGACCCAGTCTATCCCTACTAATCCCCGCACGTTCTGCTAATATATTCATAATACTTTCGTAAGTAGCATCCATCATCGCATCTAATTCTTCTTCTGTAAACAATTCTAATTTATCTATACCACCCTTACTCTCTATATAATTCTCTAAATGCTGCACCATCAACCGTTCGATTAATTCTATCTGATCCTGAGCAAATAATATTCCATCATATTCAAATGCTAATGGCAATTCACTTGCATGAATCTTGCACATTTTTTTAATATCTGTCACGGGATGTTTCTCTGTATAGAAATTTGATATAAATATTTCTTCATCCGTTTTTATAAATCGCTTCCATGCTTGTGCTGGGGTTAAATTTCTAGTATATGCTTTTCTCAAATAATTACCCCCTTCCGTTTATTTTATTATATCACATTTTCCAATGTATTCCAATTGATTTACATATTGGGGAGAATAAGGTTGTCCTAGAAAAATTAAACTTGCAATTGATTTGACAACTAAGGTTGCAATTTATATATAATAAAATAAAAGATTTTTATTGACAGGATGAAAAAACACTGCTATACTTTTATATAATCTAAATACGAATTGAAAGACTTGGAAAAGAAGAGTAGGTATGTGAACACTTATACAGAGAGCTTCGTTTGGTGAGAGGGAGCAAAGGATAGCAAGCTGAACATGGTCTTGGAGTCTGGATATCGAAGGTAATTCTTTAGGTATCCACGTGTGCACACGTTACAGTGCTAGGGTATTGATGGATATTATGTCCTGCGTACTTGATGAGATACCTATCGTGAGATAGGTATGAACCTAGGGTGGTAACACGATGCTTTCGTCCCTTTGCAATATGCAAAAGGAGGAAGGCTTTTTTTATTGGCAAATTTTATAATTGGTTAAATATAATTGAATAAGGAGGTATCAATTTGATTGAAATAATAGGGGCAACAAAGATATTTGATAATGGTAAGGCTAAAATACAGGCGATTAAGGATGTATCCTTGAAGATAAATAAGGGGGAAATACATGGGATAATCGGTTATTCCGGGGCAGGAAAGTCCACATTAATAAGGTGCATCAATCTATTGGAAAGGCCAACTCAGGGGAAGATTCTATTTAAGGGGGAGGATCTAACCTCATTGAGGGAAAGGGAATTGAGGGACCGAAGGAAGAAGATGGGTATGATATTTCAACATTTCAATCTATTCAACTCCAGAAACGTATATAAAAATGTAGCCTATCCATTAAAGGGGGCAAGGCTCTCCAGGGAAGAGGAGAGGGAGAGAGTACTGGAGTTGTTGGAATTGGTGGGGCTTGAGGACAGAATAAAGGCTTATCCATCCGAGCTAAGTGGAGGTCAAAAACAGAGGGTGGCCATAGCTAGGGCCTTAGCCAATAATCCAGAGGTTCTACTATGCGATGAGGCCACTTCGGCATTGGATCCAAAGACCACGGATTCCATATTGGAGCTATTAAGGGAATTGAAGAATAAGTTGAATCTAACCATAGTTTTGATTACACATGAGATGGCTGTAATTAAAAAGATATGTGACAAGGTGAGTGTTATGGAAGATGGACAGATTATAGAGGAGGGGGAGGTTACTCAGATATTCACCCGGCCCATCCATGAAACCACCAGGGAGTTTGTAGATACTATCACTAATAGGAGCAGAATCTACGAGATATTGAATGGGAAAGAAAATATATTCAATATAGGTGCAGGAGATGTATTAGCCAGGGTAGTATACATGGGTGATTCAACTGCGGAAGCACTGCTATCCAAGGGTTCTAGGAGATATGGAATAGATGCTAGCATACTATATGGGAATATAGAGGTATTGGGCGATACCCCGACAGGGGAGATGATAATTCTACTCAGTGGCGAGGATGAAAACATACGAGGATTTATAGATTATTTCAGGGGAAAGGGATTAATAGTGGAGGTGTTGGATCATGGAGCAGGTACTTCTGAGGTACATACCCAATGTTGTTGATAATAGGTTGGAGTTGGTGGAGAGTGTCGGTGAGACCATCATAATGGTATCCATTTCAGGGATTATATCATTGATTTTAGGCACTGTAATAGGGGTTCTTTTGGTAGTTACCAAGGAGGGAAATATATTAGAAAATGATACTATAAACGGCATCATAGGTAAGGTAATAAATTTTTTCAGAAGCATTCCATTTATAATATTAATAGGTGCATTGATTCCCTTAACCAGATTGATAGTAGGCTCCGCCATAGGCACCAGAGGTGCTATAGTTCCATTGATATTTGGAACCGTACCCTTCTTTTCTAGGCAGATAGAAACTGCATTATTGGAAGTGGATAGGGGTGTAATAGAGGCAGCTCAGGCCATGGGCTCGGGGCCCTTGGATATAGTATTCAGGGTATATCTACGGGAGGGATTACCTGGGATAGTGAGGGGAATAACTTTAACCCTCATTAGCTTGATAGGATTATCTGCTATGGCAGGGGCAATAGGAGGAGGTGGTCTTGGAGATTTCGCCATAAGATATGGATATCAGAGGTTTCAGATGGATATAACCTATGTAACTATAGTAATAATACTGATATTTGTATCCATCATTCAGGGAGTAGGAAATTTTATATTAAAGAGAATAGAACATTAAAGGAGTGGAGTAGATATGAAAAAAATAAGATTGGGAATTATATTATTAACATTGATATTGTTGGCAACTACTATTTCGGCATGTGGTAAGCAGACTGCAACTGAAGAAGATGAAAGGATAATAAAGCTGGGAATAACAGGGCCAGAGACTGAGGAATGGCTTCACCTAAAGGAGCAATTGGCTGAGGAAGGTATTACACTGGAGATAATAGGATTCTCAGACTATACAAAACCTAATTTAGCTTTAAGCGAAGGGGAAATAGATATAAATGCGTTTCAACATTATGCGTTTTTCAATCAGTTTAAAGAGGATCATGATTTGGATTTAACTGCTATTGGGGAGACTATAATAGCACCACTGGGTTTATATTCAACCAAGTTAGAAGATATAGAGGATGTAGCTAAGGGAGATAAGATAGCTATACCAAATGATGAGACCAATAGGGGAAGGTCCCTGATTCTATTGCAGACCGCAGGTTTAATCGAGATAGACCCGGATGTGGAGGGATTGCCTACACTGCAGGATATTGTAGAAAATCCATTGGAACTCGATATCATAGAGGTGGAAGCGGCTACTACCCCAAGGATGTTAGAAGATGTGGCATTGTCCATAATAAACAGTACGATTGCGGTAGATGCAGGATTTATTCCTATGGAGGACTCCGTATTTATAGAGCCGGTGGATGAAAATACTCAGCCCTATATAAATATATTTGCAGTAAAGACAGAAGATAAGGATGATCCCGATTTGCAAAAGTTGTTGGAGCTATACCATACCGATGAGGTAAAGGAGATAATCAATAGGATATACGAGGGCTCGCAAATTCCGAATTGGTAGAATTGATTCAGCTTATGAGGAGACATAGATATGATTAGGACATCTGCACCGGGAAAACTATTCATAGCCGGAGAATATGCCGTGGTAGAATCCGGCTATCCGGCTATACTGGTAGCCGTAGATCGATTTATCAGGGTCTCATTGATGGAGGCATATAATAGGGGAAGGATCAGTTCTCATGGAAGAGAACCGTTATTATGGTTGAGAAAGGGAGAAAGAATATCTCCTTCTCAACCGAATAAATCCTTTGCGTACGTACTATCATCAATCGACATGGTTGAACGCTATGCTAGGGAGCTTGGAAGGAGACCGAGATTTTACAATGTAGATATCTCAAGCGAATTGGAAACGGATGATGGTATAAAATACGGCTTGGGTTCGAGTGCTGTCGTTACGGTTGCTACCATAAGGGCATTATGCACATTTTATGATATTTCAATATCCAATATAGAGCTATTTAAACTATCTGCATTGGCAAGCTTGGCAGTAAATAAGAATGGATCTTGTGGAGATATTGGAGCTAGTATATATGGTGGGTGGATCGCATTGAGAACATTTGATAGGGATTGGGTATTGGAGCGAGCGAAAGATATTTCTCTCAATCAGCTATTGGAGGAAAGATGGCCAAAGCTCTCCATTGAACCCCTATCACCACCTGGGGAATTGGAATTGGCGGTCGGGTGGACTGGGAGACCAGCTAGCACCGCTAATTTATTGGAACGGGTTGCTAATGGTAGGAATAAAGATGGTAAGCCCTATGAGAAGTTTTTATATGATAGCAAAAGATGTGTAGATGATATGATTCACGCATTTAGGAGGGGCAATATATCAAGGATTAAAGAACAGACTGAAGCAAATAGGGGGCTATTGATTCGTATGGGCGAAGAATTTGGAATAAGAATAGAAACCCCATTATTAACTAAATTATGTGATATCGCCCAAAGGTTTGGCGGTTCTGCTAAAATCTCTGGAGCCGGTGGAGGGGATTGTGGCATTGCAATATTCGATAGCGATCGGCATATAGTAAAGATGATAGATGAATGGAAAAATATTGGTATAGCTTATTTACCACTAAAAGTATATGAAATGGATTGATTATTAAAAACCTAGTTGAACCCATAAAAAAAGACGGATAGGATGTAGAATTATCCGCCTAGATACCATGGATATAGGAGTACTCGGGATTCAAAGGTTCCGTCGATTTGATGATACAGCTTCCAAGGCATACCTCATCTTGATATAATACCGCCGCTTGGCCTGGTGTAACCGCCTTGTGGGGTTCATCATATTCTATATGGATATTGCCATCATCTAGGATACTTGCTGTAACCGGCACATCTTTCTGCCTATATCTAAATTTGGCCGTACATTTCAATGGCATATTCGGTGCATCCCCAGATACCCATGAGGGATCTTCTCCAATCATCGAAGTGGAGAACAATGCGGGGTGATCCTTTCCCTGAGCTACATATAGTATATTATTCCTTAGATCCTTGCCGGCCACAAACCAGGGTTCTCCGGTTCCTATTCCACCTATACCTATACCCCTTCTTTGGCCCAGTGTGTAGTGGATGAGCCCACTATGACGGCCCAATACATCGCCATCCACATCCATTATATCCCCCTCTTTGGATAGTAGATACCTATCCAGGAACTCATCGAAGTTCCGCTCTCCTATGAAGCATATACCGGTTGAATCCTTTTTAGTAGCGGTATATAATTTATGCTTCTTTGCCAATCTCCTGACCTCATCTTTTTCCAGGTGACCAATTGGAAATAGGGTTCTAGAAAGGGCTTCCTGTCCAATTCTGGATAGGAAATAGCTTTGATCCTTATTGGTATCCTTACCTCTAAGGAGGTAGTAGGTTCCATCTCTTTTTTCCACCTGGGCATAATGACCCATGGCTA
Organism: Tissierellia bacterium; assembly: GCA_012518745.1. Taxonomy (GTDB): domain Bacteria; phylum Bacillota; class Clostridia; order Tissierellales; family Tepidimicrobiaceae; genus DUNJ01. The sequence goes on along the minus strand of JAAYRM010000193.1, from coordinate 623 downwards.
TATAATCCGCATCCAATTTCAGCGCATAATCCAAGAACGCATTAAATTTTATCTCCTGATTGCACATTACATCCGGATTCGGAGTCCTTCCCTTCTTATATTCATCTAGAAAATAGGTAAATACCCTATCCCAATATTCCTCCTCGAAATTGATGGAGTAGAAAGGAATATCCAATTGGCTAGCTACCCTTCTAGCATCCTCAGCATCCTCGGTAGCTGTGCATACCCCAGATTCATCCTTTTCATCCCAGTTCTTCATAAATAGACTGATAACTTCGTAACCGGCTTCTTTAAGCAGTAAGGCCGAAACCGATGAGTCAACTCCTCCACTTATTCCTAATATCACTCTTTTCCCCATAGATTACAACTACTCCTTCTGTAAAATTATTATATGTTTATATGGTATTATACTATAAAAGCCTATTAAAATGCACCCTAAACCATATATTCAAAATTCATGATCATTAAACAAATCCTAGTCATCGGTATGGATATGGCATATAGTATATAATAAGGGACATTATAGCAGATGTTTATATAAAGGGGTTGATCCAATGAAAATTCTATTGTTGCCTTTAATAATATTGGGGAAAATGGCTAGCTTCATCATAAAACTTACCGGC
>JAAYRM010000192.1 GCA_012518745.1 Tissierellia bacterium | reverse complement strand
TCTCATAGTGATCCGATAGATAGGGATAGAATCTATTTCCTGTGTTTTTTCTGGCCTCTGATATATATCTATTGAACAATTTAATGGCTATATTCTCGGTTAAGGCCCTGGAATAGGCCGTTTCCACATATCCTGAATCACCCGTTCCCTGAATGGTGGAAAAATGTTCGTATGATCGTGGAACCAAGATGCTGGCATCGTTCATCATAGTACCCTCGCTATTGGATATATCCTTGTCAAAATCCTCGATCGATAATATCCTGTATTTATCCCCATTCAAATCATCGCCATTCCCCATAGCATTTTCAATATCAAATAGTCCAAACATACGAACAGAATTTTGTAGCCATATAGCTACGAATATGGTGATCCCCAACAATATAACCTTATAGATCGTAGCAGTTTTGATGGGCTTTACAAATTTCCTATATAGCGAACCTATTATCACACCCATTGCAATTGGAATTAAAGCTATCGCCATGATCTTGTTTTTCAGGTATATGAATAGATAGAAGCCATGAATTATAAATAGTAATATAGTTATAGATACTATTGCAAAGCTAAACCTATGGATATAGAATTTCGAATCGCTATATTCAATATCCTTGCCCAGTTCTATATTATCCTCATTTCTATCTAGGAATTTCTCTAAATGAATCCAATCCGTTATGGTTAGGATGAGACCCATGGGCAATATTATTATACCTAATTGAGAAAAACCGTTCTTCATGAAATATACCGAATCCATTCTACCTATATTGAACCACCCGAGGATTATTAAAAAGACCGACAGAAAGAAGTAGGTTATAACCTGCCTCTTGCCTATGGATTTTAATATACTGAATTCCTCCTCTATATCGGTATGGATTTCCAAGGACTCCGAACCTTTCCTCCTGAAGTATATATGGAGGTCATAGGAGGTTGTGCAATAATTCCATCCTACGGATTCGCAAACACTTTCAAACTCCTTCAGCTCATCCTTGCTCTTCTTTGTAAAGGCCGTTTCCACCTCATAGGGTGATATGGAAAACTCCAATTCCTCCGGCTCGATCCTCTTGAATATGAATACTATACCTCTGATAACCTTGGTTAAGAGCCAGCCCTCCCTGGCCCTATCCTCCAGGTACCTTGCTACATTGGGATAGTTGCTAATATTTAAATACCTAATCTCTATTTTAAGGTTCATCTATCCTACCTCCTATCACCCTGCTGGCATCCTTCAATAATAATCTCAGCCTTCCTATTTCCTTATTTAACACCTCATCCCCTAAGTCGGTAATCAGATAGGTCTTCCTATTATCATCATCTGATACCATCTCTATATATCCATCCTCTTCAAATCTAGAGAGGAGGGAATATAGGGTTCCCGGGCCAACCTTTACCCGTCCATCGGTCAGCTTTTCAATATATTGCATGATTTCATATCCATGCCTCTTTTCCCTTAGACTTAAAAGTATGTAGTACATGGGCTGGGTAAGAGCCCTTGATCTTCTACTAGAGATACTACCACCTCCTAGTTATATCGATAGTAGATATATCGAGTATCGATATGATTATATCTATTATATATCGGATGTCGATATAGGTCAATGATTTATACAAATTCTTTTTAACATAAATTGAGCCTGGAAACCATTCAAGTCCCCAGGCCAATTATATGATATCCATTATAATTACATATCCTTTTCCATTAGTTCAGCTGTTATAAAATCATTCCCAGTATCATCAAGGGACCTCCCTATGAAGTCGGAAATCCTCGACAAATCCTCCCTTAATATTTCCCCTTCTGTGGTATTATCGTCATCCTGCTCGGTCTCCAAGATATTTCCATTGAAGGGATTGATCTTTATTTCATATTCCATAATCCCATCATAGCCTTCTACCTCATAGACATATGAACCATTCTTCTCCTCGAGTTCAATCTCCTTAACTTTGCCCTTTGGATAGGTTTTCTTAAATATATCAAATGCTTCCTCAGGCGATAACTTTATATCTCCATAGGATAATCTATCTCCTCCATTAATATTGCCACCTTCAGCATCTTCCCCATCATCTGCGCCATTATCTGAAATCTCATCTTCAGAATCCTCAATATTTAAATCCGCATCATCTTTTGGGGTATCAGCTGTACATGCCACAGGTATAAGCATTAAAGCTAACATAACACATAGTAATACCAATAACTTCCTCATCCCTATTCCCCTCCCATTATTTTAGCTATATCATAACCATTAGTAGCTATTGATAGTATACCAGATAGATGATTGGCCATCCAAGGTTGTTGTATGTGGGACTCGGCACCGCCGAAAATCTTCTAATCCATTAATTAACCCTGATATGGTGGCATATAAGCAAGGTGTTAACCGATCCTCCATTCTTTGACAACGCAAACTATTCGGAGCTTGCTGATTTTTTCTTCGTCTGACTCAGAAGGCTTAATATTGACATCGAAAAAACAACAGGAGTTCCCACCAGAATGCCTGGAGAGGTTCAAGACGATGATCCAATCAGATTTGAGGCAAAACTGTGTGATGTTTTTAAGGAATGTAACAGGGTGCTCAAAAATAAAGCTTCCCTAATATTCACATACCACCACTCAAGGGTCGATGGATGGGTTTCAGTATATAATGCAATCCGTGATTCAGGCCTTAGAATTATACAAGTCATCCCAATCAAAGCGGATATGTCTATATCCGTGTCAATTCAAGCTGCCCGAACGCCTATAAACTATAATTTAGTATTTATTTGCAAGAAACATAGTGCAGGAGAGGTTGAAGCATGCTCCATAGACGAGGCTACTGAGGGTATAAGAAGAACCCTTGAAAAAATGTCCAAAAAAGAACTAAGTTTTTCCAAGGGAGATAGGACAGTACTGCTATACGGACATGCTTTGAAATATTTATCATCTAAGAGGATAATCAACACTTCTACAGATGGCATCGAAGAAGTCATTAATAGCCTCCTTTCTAATGGACAATTGAGTGAATTGATTTAAAGATGTTGGGCGCCTCACCTTCCCCCCCCCCATTGATTGCTTTCCTCACACCCCAACCTGATTCGTTCCATATATTATCTCTTATACACAAAAACCCCGCCCCGCAGGAGAGCGTTTAATTGCTTGCTTTCCCATGGGGCGGGTTGTGGTACTTATATTTATCAATGGGTTAGGTCTTTCAGTTCCATCTAAGTGCTATGCTTGCACTCATCTCCCCATACTTTAAAACAACTCCTCGAAACGGTTGGCCGTAACCTGCATGGCGTTTTCCCTGCCGCCCCCAATCGAAATTCGATAGGCATGTTCACCTTTTCTTCTGCTAATTGTTATGGAATCCTTCTCCAAGTCAATTAATTCTTTTACCTGCTCCTTATCAATCAGGGCTAGCTCACTATCGGAAAGCCCTGATACCCCGCAAACAAGTGCCAGTACTAGGTTATACCCTTCATCTATGAGTGCTTGAATTTCACTTTTGTCCCTCTCGGTCAGGCTGAATAGCCAACTATAATAATCTTCGGTTTTCGTATCTATTTTAGCAGACCTATACTTGATGAATAGACGACATTCATTCTTATCGGTCATCAGGCCATACAACTGACGGTTATCGTCACTTTCAATTAACGCGGCAGTAATTTTGCTATTGCTATTGTTAAATAACACAGACAGTGCCGCACCATAGTAAAAATCTGCAACCTTAATTTTCGACATTACCAGTTACCCCTTTCTTTTTAAAACTCTATTCATTCCCCTGATTACCCTAAAGGGCGCTGGGGTTAAAAGAAAACGCCGGACGAGCCGTATAGAACCACCTGGCAGTTCTTGTTCATTTATTAGCCATCCTACTAGACGTAGTGATTGCTCCTATACTGTCCGAAGCTTGTAAGATGACCCAGTTGCCTAGTCTTAGTCCATTTGGGTGACATTTGCAAATGTTGCGGTCAAACCATCAAGCGTAAACACTATAGCATCCTGATTGGTAACAGTCATGGTAAAATCGGCTTTTACGGTTGGTGTAAATTCCGTACCTACGCCTAGGAAGTTTGAAACAGGGGCAAAGAGAACACCGTAGTTGCCGTTACTAGCATCAACATCAAATACTGCACCCGCCAAAGCGATAATTTCATTCTGACTGCTGTTACTATCTATTGTAACTTCCTGCTTGTTCATGTTGATGACTATTTGCTGTGCTTTTCCTTTTTCAAATATGGCAGTAAGAAACTCACCCGCAGCGTTCATTACGTCCATAATAGCTCCAGAACCAATTGAACCATCGTC
>JAAYRM010000191.1 GCA_012518745.1 Tissierellia bacterium | reverse complement strand
ATACTGGGGGGTTCATTTTCCACCATATTAAACTTTACAACCGACTATAAATGGTTTCAGGAATTAGGATATACAAAAACATTTCTTACCAAGCTGTCCACCCAGTTCAAGATAGGGGTGCCGGCATTTCTAATAGTCTTCATAGCTATATTTTCATACATAATGTTTATGAAGAAAAGATATTATAGGGAGGCGAATATTCAACCTACCAAGACCTTGGGGAGATGGTTCAACATAACCTTAGCATTGATATCGGGATTGATATCGATGTTCATATCCTCAATATTTGTATCCAACCTTTGGTTTTCGGTATTACAATTTATAAATAGAACCAATTTCAATATGAAGGACCCAATATTCAATAAGGACCTATCCTTCTATGTATTTGCATTGCCGCTATTTAAGGAGATAGTTGGGTTATTGTTCTTGACTATAGCGATTATGATATTACTATCCATAATCCTCTATATCATCATGTCCATATCCGGAATCATATCCGGAAATAGGTTTGGCGAACAGAGGGTATTCGATATGGATGGTAGGCCATTGGGAAGTAGAATGGGGGATATAATAGATAAGGAATTGATAAAGAATGTATTCTTTCCCGTTGGAATTCTAATATCTATATTCTTCATCTTACTAGGGATCAATTACTATCTGAATTCCTATGAATTGCTATACTCCACCCGCGGAGTAGTCTATGGGGCAAGCTTTACAGATGTAAGGGTAAACTTATGGGTATATAGGGTGATGGCAGCGGCTTCAATCCTATCCGCGACAATGTTTCTATATGGAATGATAAAGGGAAGCATCAACAGATTGGCTATAGGACCTATAATCATCATAATTACATTGATATTTGGAAATGTTGGTAATACGTTGGTTCAAAGGTTCATAGTGGAGCCCGATGAGATATCGAAGGAGCAGGAATATCTAGAATACCATATGGAATATACTCAAAGGGCATATGGATTGAAGGATGTAGAGAAAAGGGACTTCCCCGTGGACCAGGATCTAAGCAAGGAGGATCTATCCAATAACGAGGATACCATAGGGAATATTAGAATAAATGACTATAGGCCGATAAAGCAGGTATATAATCAGCTACAGGCCATAAGGCTGTATTACAACTTTAACGGCGTGGATATAGATAGATATAATATAGATGGGAAGTATACCCAGGTATTTCTATCCGCCAGGGAATTGAATCAGGAGAACCTACAGACCAAAACGTGGATAAATAAGCATCTAAAGTATACCCATGGATATGGGGTTGCACTATCACCGGTCAATGCCATAGCTTCGGATGGACAACCAGAAATGTTGATAAAGAATATTCCGCCGGTTACCGATGTGGATTTGGAGATAGAAAGGCCAGAAATATACTTTGGGGAATCCACCAACGATTATATAATAGTCAATACCGATGAGATGGAATTCGATTATCCCGAAGGCTCGGATAATAAGCAGACCATGTACGAGGGGACTGCGGGCATAGAACTTGGGGGGATCAATAGGATATTATATGCAATAAAGGAGAAGAGCTATAAGCTGCTCATATCCAGCAATATAAATAGGGATAGTCGGATAATAAAGCATAGGAATATAAATGAGAGGATAAGGAAGATAGCCCCCTTTATCGAATACGATGAAAACCCCTATATAGTCGTGAATCAGCAGGATGGAAAGCTCTATTGGATCATAGATGGATATACTGTTAGTGAAAGATATCCGTATTCAAAGCCCTTTTCCGAGGAATCCAATATGAACTATATAAGGAACTCGGTGAAGGTAGTAGTAGACGCATATAATGGAGATGTAAAATACTATGTATTTGATGAAGAGGATCCCATAATAGGAACGTATAGAAAGATATTTCCGGATCTATTTTTGGATAAATCAGATATGCCCGATGGGTTGATGGAGCATACCAAGTACCCCACAACATTATTCAATATACAGGCCGAGGTATATAAGAATTACCATGTGGAGAACCCAATGGTATTCTACAATGAGGAGGATCTATGGGATATAGCTCAGGAAAAGTACATGGGGGAAGTGCAATATGTAGAGCCCATATATCAGATGTTCAGGCTTCCGGATGTAGATGAATTGGAATTCCTGTTGACCATCCCATATACGCCTAAGACCAAGCCCAATATGACATCCCTATTGGTGGCTAGAAACGATGGGGAGGATTATGGCAGGCTCTTACTATATGAATTCCCCAAGGGGAAGACCATACAGGGGCCTATGATGATAGAATCAAGAATAGACCAAAATACCGAGATATCGGAACAGCTAACCCTGTGGAGCCAGGAGGGTTCCAAGGTGTTGAGGGGTAATGTTATAATAGTTCCTATTGAAAATTCATTGCTATATGTGGAGCCCATATACCTCGAAGCCGACAGCGAAAACAGCTTCCCAGAGGTTAAGCGGGTAGTTATGGCCTTTGAGGATAAGATGGTAATGGAGAGAAGCTTGGGGGAGGCATTCGCCAAGATATTTGGAGAATGGGAAGGGAAACCGGAAGAGGTAGAAGAACCGGAGGAGGCTGAACAGACCGATAAAACAGACGAAACGGATGAAGTGAAAAAGGATTCGGAAAAGCTAGTCAAACAGGCAATTGAAATCTTCAACAAGGCCAAATCCGCATCCCAGGAAGGAAACTGGGCGGAATATGGTAAGTATATAGAGGAGTTGGAGGATGTATTGAAGGAGTTAAATCAAGATGATTAAGATGGCGATGTATATGCTATAATTGATATAGCAAATAAACTTTATCAAGTATTTAGGGGAGGATTTAGGCTATGATTGGGAATAAATATCTAATGGAGCTATTCCAATATTCCGATGAGGACACAAGCATAAATCAATTACTGGAATTATTAAAATTTAAGGATACCGAGTTTATAAACAGCCTATATAAACCAATAGATATCGAGAGTTGCAACGATGAGGAGATAAGGTATCTGACGAAGGTATCAGCTTTAATAGATTATTATTTACAATTGCATGATATGGAAGTTCCTAATTGGTTAAGGGACGAAAGATTAAGCTTTGAACGCCCATATTTTCATCCTAAGAGGTTGACCGATTTTGATAAGGTCAAAATACAATATACAAACCCTGCCCCTTTTAGAGCAAGGAATGTATATTTTGATCTACATGGTATTGAAAGAGTCTAGGAGATTATAGATATTACAAAATAAATAATATCGATCTAAAGCCCAGCACCACCATTCAATATTTCAAATGCCTTCTTATTCCTCCTATATAGGGATTTGAATATCTTAAAATTCCTATCATGTATAGCCTTATTCTTCATATCTGGACTATACCTAGCCTTAACCTCAATCAGCTCCTTGGCGTCTTCAATCTGCTCAATGATATTGAAGCCGACCGCCATCAATACAGCAGCACCAACAGCACCAACATTCTGAGGACTATCCACCGTCTCCACATCTCGGCCCAATATGTCTGCTAGTATTTGGCATGTCAATGGGGCCAATGCTCCACCGCCAACCAATCGAATGGTATCGGAGGTTTTAATCTTTTCCTCCTGGGCCTCAAGCTGCCATCTAAGGTGGTAACATATACCCTCGAGCACCGAATGGATCATATCCGT
>JAAYRM010000190.1 GCA_012518745.1 Tissierellia bacterium | reverse complement strand
TTTAATGGATATATTAAAAGTATCAGCAAAATCAAGTCCAAATTCTGTAGCAGGAGCACTCGCTGGGGTTTTAAGGGAAAGAGGCAATGCTGAAATCCAAGCTATTGGGGCAGGTGCTTTGAATCAAGCAGTTAAGGCAGTAGCTATAGCACGAGGATTTGTAGCGCCTAGTGGGATGGACCTAATATGTATACCTGCCTTTACCGATATCGAGATCGATGGTGAAGAAAGGACGGCAATTAAACTAATAGTTGAACCAAGATAATTGTACAGAAAAATAAAAAAGCCTGTTTATATAGACAGGCTTTTTTATTTTTAATATTGCCGTATGGATCCTTTTAATCCTGAATGATTGGTGTATAATATATATTGACGGGATAGGAGGTACATAATGATATCTGATCTACATATACATACACATTTTTCAGATGGATTATATTCGCCGGCAAAGGTGGTGTATCTAGCAAAGAATATGGGCCTAAAGGCCATAGCTATTACCGATCATGATAATATATATGGCATAGAACAGGCTATTAAAGCCAGCAAAGATTTAGATGATTTCACCGTAATACCCGGCATAGAGTTTGGATGTATACATGAAGACGAAGAGGTTCATATACTAGGATATTTTATTGATTATCACTCACCTAGCATTGTCAATATCATTAAGAAGCTACAAAAATCTAGATTGGAGAGAGGCTTGCAAATCATAGAGAAGCTCGATGGGATTGGAATAAATATTGTGGACGGGGAATTAAGGCAAGATCTATCAAATCATGATTACATTGGAAGGCCACATATAGCTAGGGCATTGATTAGGGGTGGATATGTTAGCAGTATTCAGGAGGCTTTTAACCTCTATTTAGATAGGGGTAAACCCGCATATGCTGAGCGATATAGATTGGAATTGGTGGATACTATAGATTTAATACATAGGGTAAATGGGTTAGCAGTTCTCGCTCATCCCGGTCTTCTAAGATGGAAGACAACAATAGATCATTGTATAGACATGGGTATTGATGGATTAGAGGCCATACATCCAAGTCATCATAGAAAGGATATCCTCTACCTGATAGAACAGGCCAATAAACATGGATTATTTACAACAGGTGGGTCGGACTTCCATGGTGATAATGATAGCAAGGAGCTATTACTGGGCAAATACTATATAAATTTAAATGATATATGCCAGATGAAGGAGAGGATCTGATTGGAAAGATACCAAGGGGTAAGAAGTCGGCAATTTCCCTCCAAGATAAGTACGACCTCTTTTGTAAAACTATATATATTGCATTTGTTAATGGATAAATCTTTCTATGGAAATGAGATCATAGAGGAAATCAAAAGCAGATTAGATAATAGATGGGAACCTAGTCCGGGAATGGTCTACCCCCTACTCCGTAACTTGGAGGCGGAAGGATATATTACAGGATGGTGGGATGAACCGGATAAAAGATCTATTAGAAGGTATAGACTTACGGATAATGGATATGAGCATTATAAAAGGATATTATCACGAAATAAACCGGTTTTTGAGGATTCCCTAAAAATTATCCAAAGTATCCTAAAGGATATATATAAAATTAAATTATAATGCAGATTAAACTGTGATACAATTATATGCTTCAGCTATTCCTATAGATATTTTAACTGTTCTTACAAACTATTGATTAGGGGGTTATGAAATGGAATTCAACCTATCGGAAAAAGGGTTAAATATATCATCATCCGTAACATTGGAGATAACAGCCAAGGCAAATGCCATGAGGGATGAAGGTATCGATGTAATTAGCTTTGGCGCTGGTGAACCAGATTTTATTACACCTGAAAATATCAGGCAAGAAGGCATCAGGGTTATCGAGGAGGGGTTGGTCAGATATACCTCGGCCTCTGGAATTATGGAATTGAAGGATGCGGTTTGCCAGAAGTTAAAAAAAGAAAACAATATTGAATATTCACCCGAAAATATTATTATATCGAATGGGGCCAAACAGTCCATATATAATACGTTGATGGCTATAATAAATCCGGGGGATCAGGTAATTATCGGGGTACCATATTGGGTAAGCTATCCTGAATTAATAGAGATAGCTGGGGGAGAACCCATATATATTCAAACAGATGAAAATAATGGTTTTAAGATGGGTGTTGCGGATCTAGATAAGGTATTGACAGATAAGACTAAGGCGATTATATTGAATAGCCCGGGCAATCCGACAGGTGCAATATATGATGAGCAGGAGTTGAGGCGGATTGCTGATTGGGCCGTAGAGCATAATATATTAGTAATATCAGACGAGATATATGAACAGCTAGCCTATGATGAGGAGCATATAAGCATTGCTTCGTTTAATGATGATATAAAGGATTTGACCATCGTTATAAATGGGATGTCTAAAGCCTATGCAATGACTGGGTGGAGATTGGGATATGCAGCAGCCCATAAAGATATTGTGGAGGTCATGAGTAATATCCAAAGCCATACTACCTCCAATCCCTGCACGATTTCCCAATACGCTAGTGTTATAGGGCTTCTGGGGGATCAGAGCAGCATATTAGAAATGAAGAGACAATTTAAATTGCGAAGGGATTACATGGTTAGTACCATCAATAAGATAAGGGGCTTAGGCTGCATAAAACCCGGTGGGGCCTTCTATATAATGGTCAACATAAGAGAAATTAAGGGTAAGATCTTCAATGGTATAAAGATAGAGAGTTCACTAGATTTTGCAAACTTCCTCCTAGAGACTGCGAATATTGCCGTTATACCCGGCGTAGGCTTTGGCGATGATGATTATATCAGGCTATCATATGCAACATCTATGGATAATATAAAGGAAGGGCTCGCAAGAATTAAGGATGCTATTGATGAGCAGGATTAAATGATCTAGCGATCGATGTGGTTTATATAATAACATTATGTAAACCACATCGATTATAATATAATCCCGATATAAATGTGGTAAAATCTACTTCGAAAGAGATTCATACTAGGCGTCTTTTAATAATACTTAATAATACTAGGATTATTGAAACCATAATACATATAAACTAATAAAAATCTAGAAATCTAGAAAATCACTTCCGTTTCAGCAAATATTATATCTAATTCATGCGAAATGCATTCTAAGGCCCATATGCAAGCTTTAAGGAAGCTTTGCCTGCATACACCCCTATACTATGGACATGCATGCAAAAAGCCCCCTAAAGCTAAAATGAAGAGCATTTTTTTAGAGGCTTCAAGATGTTTCTATTTACCAGGAACTTAATAGATGGATGTCGCTTTAATGGTAGATACATGATCCAAACAAAAACCTCGACGATGAATGAGGTTTATTCATAAAAGTGTCGATAATAACAGAGTTTATTAGTCACAAAATATTTATTTTGTGACTAATAAACCAAAAACAAGGAAGAGAGGGGTTTAATTGCATAAAACATCGTTAATACTCGAAGACTATTTAAATTACATGGAAAGTATCAGAGGAATTTCTAAAAATACCACTAAAGAATATTTTTTTGATCTGCGGACCTTCTTCAGGTATTTGAAAATAAGATATGGATTAGTGGACAATGCAACTCCTATTCAAACAATTGAGATTGATGATATATGTATAGATATGATTGATAAGGTCAACATACAGGACCTACATGGTTTTATATCGTATGTGGACAAGGTGCTTGGGAATAGTAATTTTGCTAAATCAAGAAAGGTCGCTAGCCTAAAGTCATTTTTCGATTACCTGCATAATAAAATTTCGGCCATATCTAAAAATCCTGCGGAACAATTGGAATTTCCAAAGACCGATAGTAGACAGCCAGTGTATTTAACCCTAGAGGAATGTAGAAAACTTCTAGATACTATACTCAGGAATAAGAATGAAGTATTTAGAAAACGAGATTATGCCATAATCATATTATTTTTAAACTGTGGGTTGAGGCTATCGGAATTATCTAGCATTGATTTAGACAAAATCAAGGACGATACATTGATTGTTGTCGGCAAAGGAAACAAGGAAAGGACCATATACCTCAATAGATCCTGTATAGATGCGATTAATGCCTATATAGAGGTAAGGCCTGAGGTACCTGAGGAACAACAGGCATTATTTCTAAGCATAAGAAGGCAACGGATGAGTAATAGAGCAATACAGCATATGGTAGATAAGTACCTCAAACAAGCGGGTTTTGACACATCAATATATTCTACCCATAAATTAAGACATACAGCAGCTACCTTGATGTATAAGTATGGCGAGGTGGATATTCTAGCATTGCAGGAGATTTTGGGGCACGAAAGTGTTTCAACTACTCAAATATATACACATATTGATGATGAAAGATTAAGACAGGCGGTTAACAGCAACCCTTTGGCGGATATAGATCATGAATCTAAATAAGGATCGGGGGACCGAAATCCCCCAATCCTTATTCAGGGTTATATCTAATGGGCACTTTAATCAAATCACCTGGATGTATATTAACATTTTCGATATCGTTGTATTCAATAATTTCAAAGACCATTTTGCGTATATCATATCCTTCAGGCTTATATTCCATGGCTATATTCCATAACGTATCTCCCTGTATTATTTTTATGACAATATAGTTTTCTTTATATGTAGAACTATATACCCTATTGTTCTGGAAAAATAAAAATATTATGGATAGAAGGAATATAATCGATATCATTATGAATGAAATAAATCTTTTTTTATTGACAATTCTATATCTTATCATCATATAACCCCCCATAGACAGATTGTAAACATTTGTTCGAATCTAGTTCTATTATATAGCAAACATTAGTTCTTTGTCAACCTTTTTATAATTATATTGTTGCTATCTTTTGATTCCTTAGTTGTCAAATCAATTGCGACAGTTTTTAATAAAAGATTTGCTACCTTAGTTGTCAAATTAATAATATGAAAAAAAAGGTATATTATCTATTGATAGAACTCTTGTTTGATTTTCATATATATTTATGATATACTTTTCTATAATAACCATATATATACTGTTTTAATATAGGAATCATAAAAAATAATGTGAGGTGTAAATGATGTATGAGGATCTAACAGAAAAGCAGGTAGAAATTTTATATTTTATAAAAAATCAAGTTCAAAGATTGGGCTATCCCCCAGCTGTTAGAGAAATCTGTAAAGGGGTCGGATTAAAATCTACATCTACTGTCCATGGGCATCTGGAGAAACTAGAAACTAAGGGTTATATTCGAAAAGATCCCACTAAGCCTAGGGCCATTGAGGTATTAGATAGGGAATCAGATACTTTGTTCGCTCCTAAAAAAACCGTTGATATACCCATAATAGGCAAGGTCACTGCCGGACAACCTATTTTGGCAATTGAACATATTGAGGATACCTTTCCAATCGATGTAAATCTGGCTAAGCGTGGTCCCCTATTTATGTTGAGGATCGAGGGGGATAGCATGATAGATGCCGGAATCCTGGAGGGAGATTATATTATTGTAAAACAACAGAATCAGGCTACTAATGGTGATATAGTGGTAGCATTGTTAGATGATGAGGCTACGGTGAAGGTATTTTACAAGGAAAAGGGTCGTATACGTCTACAGCCTGAGAATAAATCCATGTCACCAATAATATCGAAAGATGTAGTCATTCTAGGAAAGGTAATCGGTCTATATAGGCAGTTATAGATTAATAATAAACAAGCAGGATCAATATACCATCAAACATTGATCCTGCTTGTTTATTAAAGGGTTAACATAATATTTTTATCGTCTACCAAACACCTATCACTATGCTATATGTCATATATTTCCGTCAGTTATCTAGACATTAGTTATCTGAGCAGTAATTATTAAGGTAATAATTATCTAGGCTTGTTTATCTAATCATCCAGATTTATTTATCATCGAAATCTTTGCCTAATAGATCTATTGGATTGCTAGGTACGATGGTTGATATTGCATGTTTATAAATCAATTGCTGTTTGTTTTCACCTTCCATCATGATGGTGTAATTATCAAATCCTCTAACCAATCCCCTTATTTGATAGCCATTGATTAAATAAACGGTAATTCCAATATTATGTTTGCGAGCTTTATTTAAAAACGTATCCTGTAAATTAATCGTTGATCTCATAATCCTCCCCCCTAAAATAATTTAATGATCTATTCATATATTCTATAATATATGAAACAATGCTTCTAGTCGAATCGAACCGATCAACATGGATCCATTTAATCCTATTATCTCTTCTAAACCAGGTCATTTGTCTTTTAGCATATCTCCTGGTATTTCTTTTAAGGAGCTCGATCGCCCTATCCAATGTTATCTGTCCTTCGATATATGGAATTATTTCCTTATATCCTATGGCCTTCATAGATACTAGACCTTTATCATATCCCATGTCTAACAATCCGCGTACTTCATCTATTAATCCATCCTGGATCATCTGATCTACCCTAGTATTTATACGCGAATACAGATCTGCCCTATCCATTGTCAGGGCAATCATGATTAAATTATACTTATCGGTTTTCTTTCTAAAGTTTTTATTAAAATATGACATAGGCTTCCCTGTATTATGAAAGATTTCCAGTGCCCTTATGATCCTCTGTCTATCATTATGATTTATTCTTTTAGCGGAGATAGGATCAACATTTTGCAATTGTCTATAGAGATATTCGTTGCCGTAAAGATTAGCCATATCATCATATTTTTTTCTGAACTCTTGATCAGGCTTTACATTGGTAAATCTCAATTCATATACCAGTGAGTTCAAATATAGTCCCGTACCACCTACTACCATTGGGAATGAACCCCTATTATCAATATCGGCAATGTATTTATTTGCCTTGTCTCTATACTGTGCAACAGTAAATTCCTCATCCGGATCAACCACATCGATCAAATAATGCGGGACTTCTTTCATTTCGGCTATAGTAGCCTTGGCTGTACCTATATCCATATACCTATATATCTGCATGGAATCAGCGGAGATGATTTCACCACCTATATTCTTTGCAAGCTCGATAGATATGCTGGTCTTGCCCGTTGCAGTGGGACCAACCAATGTTAGTAAGTCTTTTTTGTTCTTCAATATTATCATCCTTTAAACAATTCGTCTAAATTCCTTATCTATATCAGTCTTCGACACTTCAATAATAACCGGTCTACCATGTGGACAGGTATAGGGATTTTCAATAGTAGATAGTTGATCGATTAAGCCCCGAATCTCAATATCATTCATCTTATCCCCGCTTTTAATTGCGTTGACGCATGCAATTTTTATTATCTTATCCAGTTTCACCTCATATCCACTTCGTATATCAGAACCAATGGTATCTAAGATATCCAGGAATAGATCCTTAGACTGCGGTTTTCCAAATAGTATGGGTACCCCCCTTATGATAACGCTGTTGGTTCCGAATTCCTCTACTAAAAACCCAACCCTCTTAAATAGATCCATATTCTCTATTACCATCTGGGTTTCCCTATTGTTCAATTCAATAATCTCGGGTTCTAATATACTCTGAATCGATACATCCTCTTTCAAAAATTGTTCCCTGAACCTCTCATATATAATCCGCTCATGTGCAGCGTGTTGATCGATAATAAAAAGCGTAGCAGATTTTACATCCTCTAGCAAGATATATGTGGTAAAAATTGTCCCTATAATGTGGGCCTTTTTCAAGATGTCATTTAATTGAAAATCCCCTATCTCCGTCTTTTCTGGGCGTTCTATTGTTTCATCCCCTGTGTAATGTGATTTTGTATCCATTATCATTGTAGGGGCTGCTATATGTTTAGAATGATCTAGGGAGTCCTTATCATATAATAGGGGTAAATCAGTTGTTGTAGTGGTATGATCACGGCTAAGAGTAGATTTGGCTATGGATAGGGATCCCTTTATGGTGCGTTCTAATACATTTTCCAATTGTTGATCAACTTGGGATTGGTTTATGAACTTTATCTCCTCTTTGGTAGGATGAATATTTACATCTATAAATCTAGGCTCTATATCGATGAATAATACGAAGACGGGAAAACGGTTTATGGGTATTATTGATCTATATTTATCATTAATTAATGAGATAATATTTTGATTTTTTATATAACGATTATTTACATATAGATATTGATGTGCTCTATTGGATCTATACATTTTATTATTAGATATATATCCATGGATATTTAAATTCTCATCTGCATGTTCTAATTGAACAAGATTGTCATGAAAATCTTTCCCCAATAGGCTATATATATTGGAAATTAAATTATTATTTTTTGATGTTTTAAATATAATTCTATTATCCCTGATGTATGTAAAGGCAACACCTGGGTTACCAAGGGCTAATTTATAGATCACATCGCTGATATGATTGGATTCTACATTATCACTCATCAAGAAATTTTCCCTGACGGGCATATTATAGAATATACTATTTACTATTATTGTGGTACCCTTTGGGCAGCCCACAGATCCCAGCTTAATGATATCCCCCGCATTTAACAAGGCATGCGTTCCTACCTGATCATTCGCGGTTTTGGATAGAACCTCAATCCTAGATATAGCAGCTATACTAGCTAATGCCTCACCTCTAAAACCGAATGACATTACCCGATATAGATCATCGGCATTGTTCAATTTACTTGTGGAATGACGTTTAAAGGCAATTTGTAAATCTTCTTTGGTGATTCCACTTCCGTCATCCGTAACTCGTATATAGGATTTGCCACCGTTTCTAATCTCTATTGTAATGCTAGTGGAACCCGCATCTAAGGAGTTCTCAACTAGTTCCTTGACCGCAGATGATGGCCGTTCAATTACCTCCCCGGCGGCAATCTTTTGTATGGTTGATTCATCTAATACCCTTATCATACCCATATTTACATCTTCCCCTCATTATTCCCAAGTCTTTTGGCCTCTTTAGTCAGATCATGCAATACATTAATTGCATCAATTGGAGTCAATTTTGTTATATCTAGATCAACAATTCTATTGATAAAATAGTCCTTTTTATAATCTAAAAGGTCTAATTGCTTTTCCTTTTTAACAGGTTCTTCCATTGCCGTTGTTAAATACTGTTTTTGCTCAATCCTATATAGAATTTCGTTAGCTCTATCTATGATCTGATCATTTATACCAGCCAGCTTTGCTACCTCAATTCCATAACTATTATTAGTGCTTCCTTTAATAATCTTTCTTAAAAAGATAATTTCATCCCTTTTTTCTTCAACTGAAATCGTTAGATTTTCTATACCATATATATTATGTTTCAATTCCGTTAATTCGTGGTAATGGGTTGCAAACATGGTCTTGGCCCTTATGTTTTTAGCAATGTATTCAATAATAGCCCAAGCAATACTAAGCCCATCATGAGTGCTAGTACCCCTCCCCACTTCATCCAAAATGATTAGACTTTGATCGGTTGCATGATCGATTATATGCGATACTTCATTCATCTCCACCATAAAGGTGCTTTCGCCTTGGAATAGATTATCGGCGGCACCTATTCTAGTGAATATCCTGTCCAGTATACATAGATTCGCTTCCTTAGCCGGCACGAAGGATCCCACCTGTGCGAGTAGACATATTATCGCAACCTGTCTCATATAGGTAGATTTACCGGCCATATTGGGGCCAGTAATTATCTGTAGTAGGTTATTTTTCTCACCTATAAAGGTGTCGTTTGGGACAAATAGATTATTCTCTATAGATTGCTCAACCACGGGGTGCCTACCCTCAATGATAGATATAGTACCCCTAGAATTCAATCTGGGCTTTACATAATCGTTTTCATAGGCGACCTGGCCAAGGGAATTTAACACATCGATTTGGGCTATGCTCTTACTAACTTCCTGAATCCTATAGGTTGCGGCCTTAATTTTCTCCCTTATATCTTGAAATATATCATATTCAATTCTAACAATTTCATCCTCGGCCCCTAGTATTCTAGTTTCAATTTCCTTTAATTGTTCCGTATAATATCTTTCTGAATTGGTTAGGGTCTGTCTTCTTATAAAATGACCTGGCACTAGATCTAGATTGGCTTTTGTTACCTCGAAATAATAACCTGATTGTCTATTAAATCCGACCTTCAAATTTTTGATTCCTGTCTTCTCCCTCTCCTTAACTTCTAGCTCTGCTAACCACTCCTTACCGTTAGTGCTTATCTGTTTGAGATCATCTAGATCCTGATCATAATCAGATTTTATTAGGCCCCCCTCCCTAATGGATATAGGGGGGTCTTCAACTATAGATCTATCGATCAGGGTGAAGATATCATCTAGGGGATCCAATTGATCTGCCAATTTAATTAATATCCCCTCATCTGATTTAGATAATAGACTCTTGAGGGCGGGAATTACAGAAACCGATACTTTTAAGGAATATAGATCCCGAGCATTGCAATTTCCGTATGATATTTTACCTATTAGTCTTTCTAGATCGTATATCTGTTTCAAACAATCTTTTACTTCATTCATGAGGATAATGTCATTTACAAATGTTTCAACTATATCCTGACGCCGTTTAATATCATATATATTTATCAGGGGTTGCTCCAGCCAACCCTTCAATAATCTTCCGCCCATGGCCGTGGACGTTCTATCCAAAATCCAGATTAAAGCCCCTTTTCTCTGTCTATCGATAATCGTCTCATGGATTTCAAGATTTGCCCGTGTATTAATATCCAATATCATATATTCATTTGAGTTATAATACTCTAATTCATTGATATATTCTAGGGAATCCTTCTGCGTATCATATAGATACTCAATCAATATTCCAGTAGCTAAACTAGCATAGGTTCTATTTTTCATCCCAGTTAAATTGGAATCTTTAAAATGTTCGGTCACTATATTATTCCAATCCAACTCCCTTATTTTATGTTCATCATATATATTTATATAGGGGTCTATGGTTCCCCGAATTATCCTCATTATCTTCCCTTGCTCAGCTAAACTCCGATTACATATTATCTCCGTGGGAATAATCTTACCGAGCTCATCTAATATAAAATTATATGAGGAATCTCTATCCCCTATATGCTCTGTAGTATATATCTCACCTGTTGAACTATCAACATAGGATAGCCCTACTACCGTATCATCAAAGTATATAGCAGCTAAATAGTTGTTGGATTTGGCATCTAGGACATTGGTATCCGTGATGGTTCCCGGAGTTACTATTCTCACCACATCTCTTTTAACTATCCCCTTAGCTTGGGAGGGATCTTCCAGCTGATCGCAGATAGCAACCTTATACCCCTTTTTAACCAATCTTGCTATATATGTTTCGGATACATGATGAGGTATTCCACACATAGGTGCTTTTTCGTCGTTGCCACAATCCCTCTGGGTTAATGCTATTTCCAATTCCTTCGATGCAATTATAGCATCTTCGAAAAACATTTCATAAAAATCCCCTAGTCTAAAGAATAAGATAGAATCTTCATGCCTTTGTTTTATTGACATATATTGCTTCATCATTGGCGTTAAATTCTTCAAAATTACAACCTCCGTTTTAAACTACGCAAGCCTCCAAGGTAAAGGATTTAACCTCTGTAATCCTAGTATCTACCAACTTTCCTATCAGATCGTCACCACCATCGAAATGGACGAGTTTGCCTGTCCTCGTTCTACCGGCTAATACCTTATCATTATTTTTGCTGATTTCCTCTACTAATACCTCTACGATTTGATCTCTATATTTTAAATTCCTTTCATAAAATATGGGATATAGGGTATCTAGCAGCCTTTGAAACCTACTATGTTTCAATTTGTTATCAACTTGATTGTGCATATTAGCTGCAATTGTTCCCTGCCTCATAGAATATAGAAAAGTAAATGCAGAATCATATCTGACCTCTTTAACTAGGTCCAGTGTTGCATTAAAATCATGTTCTGTTTCACCCGGGAACCCTACTATAATATCCGTAGTTATGGCAATATCGGGTATAGCTACCTTAAGTTTTTCTACCAATTTTATATAATCCTCTACGGTATATCTTCGATTCATAGCCTTTAAGATCTTATTGCTTCCAGATTGGATAGGTAGATGAATATGTTCACATACCTTATCTAGGTTGGCCATGGCCCAAATCAATTCATCGGATAGGTCTTTTGGGTGTGAAGTCATAAACCTTATTCGTTCGATTCCATCGATTTCGTTAATTGCAATCAATAATTTCGCAAATGAATAATCATAGCTTAATGTTTTTCCATAGGAGTTAACATTCTGGCCAAGAAGAGTAACCTCTTTATAGCCCTGGATGGCTAAACCTTTAATTTCTTCTAGGATATCCTCAGGCTCCCTACTCTTTTCCCTGCCCCTTGTATGAGGTACAATACAATAGGTGCAAAAATTATTACATCCATATACTATATTAACAAAAGCCTTGAAATCATATTTGCGGTTAGCATCTACATTCTCTACAATCTCCCGATTATCCTCCACTATATCGATGACGGTAATCTTTGTCTGCATATATCTATCTATCAGCTGTGGCAACTTATGAATATTATTAGTACCAAAGATTATATCCACATGTCGGTACTTGGTCAATATGGTATTCCTAATTTCCTGCATCTGCATCATGCAACCACAGACCCCAATAACTAAATCTGGATTTTCTCTCTTAAGATGCTTCAGAGCCCCCAACTGACCATATACCCTTAATTCGGCATTTTCCCTAACTGAGCAGGTATTATATATAATAAAATCACTTTCTTCCATGATATCCGTCCATTCATAACCCATATCCTCCAATAACCAGGATATCTTCTCTGAATCATGCTCATTCATCTGACATCCATGCGTTACTATTGTATATTTTCTATTTCCCATAAGCATATCCTCCTAGCCTTGATAATTCTATTATAACATTATAACAAAGATAGACCAAAAAAGAACCCCTTATCAGAGCAGTTTAAACCGGGACACTATTTAATCCAATAGGTCCCGGTTACAATCGCCTAGATCCGGCTGTTTCAAATTAGGATTTTTTATTTGCTGATATTAAAAATTCTCTGTAGAAACCCCTTCTCACTTTCCATTCGTTTGACTTTTTCCCTCAATTCAGCGGTTTCATAGGATTTTTCCTTAACCTTCATCTTTAATTTAGCGTTTTCACATATCAATACATCTCTTTCTTTACTAGTCAGTTCCTCCCTCAATGCATTTATTTCATCCTTCAATTCTTCAATGACCTGAATGCTATATTCGTTATTATTGTCGAGAATCCTCAGTAAATTATTGAAGAATCTTTCCTCTAGGTTAACACTGATCTCCCTGGCCAATTCAAATGAATCAATGCCGTTCTCTCTCCCCAAATCAATGCTTGTTAATGCCGTCTCATCATTAGCATCGACCAATAGCTCTGGAGATTTAATGATCAATTTAATCTGTTTATTGCTGAACCCCTTATCCTGTAAAGATTTTATATATTGAAAGGCTTCGATTTCAATATAGGTATAGGATCTATGGTTCGATTGATTTCGAGGAATTTGCAAATCAAATTCTTTTTCATAATATCGAAGTACATGAGGCGGGTAGCCTGTTATTTCTGCTACTTCAGATATGGTATATTCCCTGTCTACCTCTAACATCATTTTACCCCCTTGGAATACAGTCTTATTATCTATATTCTTTAGGGCTTCAAAAATACCTCCATAAAATTAAATATATTATTTAACAAATATTGATTTAAATATCCAGGATGATCGGTTTTGCGACAAAATGCTCAACAGCTTCCCATTAAACAATTCTGCTATAGAAAAAAGTATTGGTTGATTTAAAATTATATCGCTCTGGTGATATAATCTGTTCCGTGCTTCCAACGAAAAAGACTCCCCGCTGGCTAAGACTATTATAGAATTTATTATAGAGCATCTGTTTAGCATGCTCTGTAAAATATATCATTACATTTCTGCATGTAATTAGATCCATATTTTTAGGAAATGGATCCTTTAATAGATCGATATTTCTAAATTCCACTCGTTCTTTGATTATATCCGCTATTTGAAAGGCCTCACCTTTCTTATTGAAATAGTTCCTTATAAATTCAGCTGGGAGATTTGTCAATGATTTCTCGTTATAAATACCTAGCTTTGCCTTTTTAATTGCCTCCCTATCGATATCTGAGGCTATCACCTTTATATCCCTTAACTTATAAAACCTAGTCAAAAGCATTACTAGGGAATAAGGTTCCTCTCCCGTAGAGCATGCTGAGCTCCAAACTCTCAATGGTGTTCTGGAATTATCGATTAAATCAGGCAATATATCGGTTTCCAAGGTCTGCCACTGGGTGGGATTTCTATAGAATTCCGATACGTTGATGGTAAGATAATTTATAAATTCATTTAATAAGGCCATATCGTTTTGTAGACCTATAAAATATTGCTTGAAGCTACTGAAACCATTTCTATTCCTCAGAGATGTAATTCTTCTCTTCATCTGTTTTTCCTTATAATAATCTAAATCTATACCGATTAGATTATATATGTTCTTTTTAAAATCTGTATAGCCACTTTTATTCATTAATGCTTCCCCTTTGAAATAATCATGTAGAACATTAACAGTCTTTCCGATTAATTATTAATATAATGTCAGAGCCCCTTATATAAAAGGATCTTGATGCGATCACTAGGTCCTTATATCACATCAAAATCCTCTAAATCGTCCAAGATCAATTGGAATCGATCATATATCATATCAATGCATTAGCTTTTATATCATTCATCTAGATGATCTTCCATATTATTTTCTATATCAGGATCGATACTATCTTCTTCATATCCATCTATAGAATCTTCTACTTCCCTCATGCTAAGGCTGATTCTTTGATTTTCCTCATCTATGTCGATTATCTTTACCGTAACCTCTTGGCCTATTTCCAATTTATCAGATGGTTTTTTAACATGATCCTTTGAGATCTGGGAAATGTGAACCAGGCCATCTATTCCTTCTTCTAATCTGACAAATGCCCCAAAATCTAGAATGTTAACCACCCTACCTGTAGTAATATCAGATATCTCTCTATTTTCAATGAAGAGATCCCAGGGTTTAGGTAGAATCTGTTTTAGACCGAGCGAAATTCTATTTCTCTCCCTATCGCAATTGAGAACTTTTACCTGAATTTTATCACCCTGTTTTACCACTTCAGATGGGTGCCCAATACGAGCCCATGATAGATCTGAAATATGGATCAATCCATCTAATCCACCAATATCTACAAATGCTCCAAAATCGGTTAATCTTGCTACTTGTCCATCAATTATGCTATCAATTTCTAGGCTATCCCAAAGGGCCTCCCTTTGCTTTTCTAATTTCTCCTGTTCTATTACCCTGCTAGATAAGATAATCCTCCTTCTATCCCTATCTAAATCTATTATCCTAGCGGTTAACACCTTATCCTTATAAACGCTTAGATCATCGACATATTTAAGGGATATCTGGGATGCTGGCATAAAACCCCTTATATTTTTAACCGATACGGATAATCCTCCCCTTACCTCTGTTAGAACCTTACATTCTATTGTTTCGCCATCTTCATAAGATTTCTCTAATTCTTCCCAATTCTTTATCGTCTCCAACCTTTTAACGGATAAGACAACATTTCCTTCGCCATCATCTAAATTGATCACATATACCTCTATTTCATCCCCCTCATTGAACAAATCCTTAGGCCTAATATGAGGGTCATTGGACAATTCTTCCCGCTTAATTATCCCATCCGATTTATAGTTGATATTTACCATTACCTCTTCCTCTGTTACATATATAACCTTTCCATCTACTATATCCCCTCTATTAATATTTACCAATGAATTCTCTATTGCCTCCATTATCTCGTTATCATTAATACCATTCATTATATTAACAACCTCCTTAATTATCCAACCAGGCGTGGAAGCACCTGCGGTTATTCCTATTGTATTAAATTTCTTCATCTGTTGCAAAGGTAATTCCTTAGATGTTTCAATATGATATACATTTTTACAATATTGTTCACTAATCTGTGCCAATTTATTTGTATTAGAACTATTATAACCACCTATGACAATCATAGCATCTACTTTTTCCGCCAATTCCTTACAGGATTTCTGCCGTAAATTGGTAGCATTACATATCGTGTTGAATATCTTTACTTCGATACCTTTATTAAGAAGGATACTGGAAATATTCTCGAATTTTTCTAAGGTGTTGGTAGTTTGCGAAACAATACATATCTTATCATGTGATCCAATTTTATGAGCAACTTCTTCACTAGCTACTATAATACCTTCGTAATTACACCATCCATTGATGCCGATTACTTCCGGATGGTTCTCATCTCCCACTATAATAATCTTATACCCCAATTTATAATATCTATCTACTTTCCTATGGACTGCCTTTACGAAAGGACATGTGGCATCGATCAATTCTAAGTTCCTATCCTCCATATTGCATTGAATGTCCCTTGGAATACCGTGGGCACGTATGATTATCCTGCCATCATCTAAATCTTGTGGATCCTTCAGGATTTTCAGACCATCTTTTCGCAGCTTATCCACCATCTGGGGATTGTGGATTAAGGGGCCCAGCGAGTAGACAGGTTTATTATCGGCCTGCTCCAAGGCTTGTACCGTGAGTTTCACTGCATTTTTAACTCCAAAACAATATCCAGCATGTTTAGCAATATATATATTCAAACCCATCCACCCCTATATATCCCTTAATAAATAGATTGATTGCATAATGTTTTTACTAATTTCCCCATAATCCTTTGTACTAAGCCTTTGATCATAATATTCATCAAAACAAATCAATTTACCAATTTTAATATCTACCCTTCCTAAGATATTATATTTTGAATCGATATATACCGGTATGACAGGAGAGTTGCCCTTTATCGCAATCATACCTATACCCGGCTTAACGGTATCCATATTAAATTCCTTCACCCTCGTGCCCTCGGGAAACATACCCAAAATACCTTCATCTTTTAATACCCTAAGGGAAGATCTAATGGCGGATAGGTCAGACCCACTCCTGTCTACTGGAAATGCCCCTAACATGGAAATAAGTTTCCCTAAAAATCTATTATTAAATAATTCCTTCTTAGCCATAAAATGAACGGGTCTTGGTATGGCAATTGCCAGTATTATGGGATCTAGAATGCTTATATGATTTGAACATAATATAAACCTTCCACCCCTTGGTATATTATCCTTGCCTTGAATCCTGATACGAAATATTATTCTAAATATAATCGATACAAAGATCCTTACAGCCTTATAAAAGTACAATTATTTCCCTCCCCTTATTATATTAAGAATTTCAGTTACGGATTCATCTACTGTTTTACTGGTCGTATCAATCTCATAGGCATCAGGACTTTTATATAGAGGAGCGACCTGTCTAGTGCTATCCAATCTATCCCTATCTTTGATACCTTGTAATATTCCCTGGTAAGTAATATCCGGTTCGCCTCTATCGACGAGCTCCCTATACCTTCTCCTTGCCCTTTCTTCAACTGAGGCAACGATAAAGAATTTAAAATTGGCATCTGGCAAAACAACGGTCCCAATATCCCTGCCATCCATAATAACATTATCCGATCGTGCTAGTTCCCGTTGGAGTTCAACCATCTTAATCCTTACGCCTTCAATTTTAGCGATATCTGAAACATGTTTATTTATGATGTTTTCTCTAATCTTTTTATCTACTTCGAGTCCATCTAAGTATATATAGTTATTTTCATAAGTAATTGTGGTTTCTTCCAATAGCCCCAACACATCATCCTCATCTGTAGGGTCAATTCCCTCTTCGATAACCTTCAATGTCAACGCTCTATACATTGCACCCGTGTCTATATATTCCATTCCCAGAATATCGGCAATTTTTCTGGCTAACGTGCTCTTTCCGGACCCTGCTGGGCCATCAACTGCTATTATTAAATGATTGATAGCCATGATACCACACCCCTTCAAACATAATAACAGCCACTCATTGGTGGCCTTATCGTCCCTACGGATTTAAATCAGGTCTCAATGTCTTTGCTTTTCCGAGATATATATGTTTAACCTTCTTCTGTTCTGATACACCGTTGTAAAGGATCATAACCCTGATACATTTATCGATTCCATCTATTACATCCATCTCATTAAAACACATAAGGCCACATTGATTATATCCTAATAACCTAGCAGCCTTGGCCGGATATTCTGTATTGAGGTCCTTGGTTGCAGAAAAGAAAATACTTACCACATTTCTTCTATCCAAATTATTGCTTCTTTCCATTTCCAATAGTAATTGCTTTGTCCCATGGATTATTTTTTGTTGCATATTATCCTCTATGGTGGTAGCTCCTCGAATAGATACTAATTGCATTCCTATCCCTTCCTCTTTAATAATTATATAGTATAAATTATAATCAAACAAGTTATTTTAGGGCATATTCATCCTCCAGCTCGGTTTTATT
>JAAYRM010000189.1 GCA_012518745.1 Tissierellia bacterium | reverse complement strand
GCGAAATTGGCCATGTCAGATGTATTTATCGAGCAATTCGATGGTATATTAGGCTCTAATGCAGATATATCCATTAGAAACCTAGCGAAGATCTGTATGAATGGTATGAAGGATATGGACAACCAGATAATTGAGGTAATGACTAGTCATTCCTAATTTGGGAATTGATTTCCAATTTCCGATAATAACCCACTAGGGTTATTATCGGACCCCCTATAAGGTTATCAATATGTCACAAGACCATAAAGGGGTATAGATGCTCTTGAATTAATGGTATTTTTTAAGTATTTTTTAATGTTGACATTTTAACAATTTTACTATAATATGCTATGTGACAAGAGAGAAAGAGATTTACTCATAGTAAAGCTCATGCCTTACATAGGCTGGTTAAATCGATAATCAACATGGCAGTCAAGCCGAGGTATGGGATATTTGAATGATAATAAAGCAACGATGTCATTGGGTGTTAAGGTATCGGATATGCTTTGTTATAATATATTTAAATAATAATAAGAAAGGAATGTGATTTATTCATGACACCAACTAAAAGAATTGAAGCTTTATTAGCGGGCAAGAAGTTGGATTCCCCTGCTATAAACTTATGGAAGCACTTTCCACCATATGATGAAGATCCAAAGCAATTGATCAAAAAATCCATACAGTTTCAGGAGAGGTTTAACTGGGATTTCGTAAAGGTTACCTATCAAGGCCTATACTCCATACAGGATTGGGGCTCTAAGATAGAATGGCCTGAGAGAGATTGCGAATGGCCAGATACCTGTTCCGATGTTGGAAAAGTTGTAGATCCTTCCATTAAGAACGTTGAGGATTGGGGTAAATTAGAAGTACTTTCAATGGACGAAGGTGAAATGGCAAATGCTATTGCTGCAGCTAAGGGACTTGCTGAGCACTATAAGGGCGAGGCTCCTGTTGTTGTAACGGTATTCAACCCTCTTACAACTGCTGCCAAGATGAGTGGAGATAAGATGCTTGCTCATATGCGCCAAGATCCTGATACATTCCAAAAAGGTCTTGATGTAATTTCCGATACTACTCAGGCTTTTGTTGAGGAACTTATCAAAGCTGATGTTGACGGTATATTCCTTGCTAGCCAATTCTGTAGCTATGATAAGATGAGCGCTGAAGAATATGAAAAGTTTGGATGTCCTTATGATCTACGTATATTAGAGCGTGCGGACGAAAAACTATGGTTCAATATTATGCATATGCACGCTGACAATCCTATGTTTGAAATGCTAAGCAAATATCCAGTGCAGGCATTAAACTGGCATGATCGCTTGGTTGATGAATATGACCTTAGAAAAGGACGCGAAATCGCTCCAGACAAGATCATCATTGGTGGTGTAGATGAGTTCGGTACGCTGCTAAATGGTAGTGATGAAGAGATTAAGGCAGAATTAGCGGATGCTCTTGCACAAGTTGAAGACGGCCGTATCATATTAGGGCCTGGCTGCTGTGTGCCATTAAACGTTGATGAAGATCGTCTAGAGCTAGCTCAAAACATATTGAAAACTATCTAAATATAACATAACTTATGATGTATTGCATAGCATTTATGGTGCCATAGCGATACATCATAAGCTGTTGTATAAAGAAGTTCAAGAATAGGAGGTTAAATATGCAGTGCAAAACTGTAGTAAGTGATATTTTAGTCGTGGGCGGTGGAGGTGCCGGTGTAATGAGCGCAATTGCTGCGGCTCGTGAAGGGGCATCGGTTGCTCTTGCAGTAAAGGGTAAGATAGGAAAGAGTGGAAACTATATCATGCTTGGAGGTAGCTTCGGCATCGATGGGCCTAGTGCTCAGGAATACTGTGGTGAACCCGAAGCTAACCCGGATTATACCAGGGAAGCCCTATTCGATAAGATGATCTCGAGTGCATTTGAAATAGGGGATCAGAGGCTACAGAAACATTTTGTTGATGAAGCACCTAAGGCGCTTAGGGAATTCTTCCAATGGGTAAGGGAAAGCAACCAGAAATTTATCTTCAATAAGGATGCATGTCGCTGGCGTACAAGTGGTACCGCATTTGGTAATGTCCTGAGAAAGAGCATAAGGGATCATCAGGAAGAAATCGAAATCGATACCTATGAGGATACCATGATCACCGATCTATTAACCCGTGATGGGAAGGTCTGTGGTGCGCTTGGCATAGATATCTATACTGGGGAATTGATTGAGTTTAAAGCTAAGGCAGTTATCTTGGCTACTGGTGGTTATCAGCCTCATTCATTGAAGAATACTTGCAGTGATATGACCGGTTCTGGAATAGCCATGGCTTTAGAAGCTGGAGCAGAAGTCAAGGATATGGAATTCCTACTATATATACCGACTATAATTGAGCCAATGTATGCAAAGGGATCCATACTCGCATTCCAAATGACCATGCCTCTATTCTCATTAAAGGCTAAGGCAACGGATTTAGATGGTGTAGAACTCGAATATCCTACTTCCAGTAGATTTAAAACCAGTGCTGCAGATAGCAAGGTTGATAAACTACTCATGCACTACTTCTATGGACTAGGTGTATATGAGAAATGGGATAAATACGGCAATCGCTTCTACTTCGATTACTCTGAATATACAGATGATGAAATCCGTGCAGCATTTAAGACTATTGCCAATAATATGAAGCATTGGTATAAGGAAGGTACCTACCATCATATAGACTTAGAACACCTAGCTGAACACGTAATCAACAATGACAAGCGCTTGCTTGTAGGTATGGGTAACGAATACAGCATGGGTGGGGTTACTGTAGATGACACTTTCGCTACTAGCGTACCAGGCCTATATGCAGCTGGAGAGGTAACCGGTGGCGT
>JAAYRM010000188.1 GCA_012518745.1 Tissierellia bacterium | reverse complement strand
GACGATTACATCAATAGCTTTTTATGCCCTAGGGGGAATAGTGGGAATTGCTAATGTAGGTTCCTATGGGGATTTAAAGATCTGGTCTATTCTAAGTTTTATATTCGCTGCATTAATCCTATCTCATTTACTTAGAAATAAAGGAGAGTATCAAAAGGATGAATCGGCTACCGTAGAATAGATATAAACTTACAATTATCTGATAAGGCATTGTGTTTCTAAAGATTAGCTTGAGGCATAATATCGATATCATTGTTCTGTGATTTTCAATGCATTTGTGCTGGTATTATAAATAAAGGAGGCTAGAATATGATTTCTTCCATCCTATTGATATTGGCCATAGCTGTTTGGAAGACATTAACAACCGAGGTTTGAGTAAAACGATTCTATAGGCATTAAATCCTAGAATATCTAAGGGGGGTATATACTATGTATAGAAACCGAAAAAAAGTATTTTTAATTACTTTGCTATTTGTGATCATGAGCCTTATATTGGTGGCATGTGGTTCCGAATCGACGGATGCTGATGTATCGGATGAGGAGATATCAGATGGAGGGGAAGGCAACGAAACCCTTACCTTTGGGGACACCTTTGAATTCGATGGTTTTGAAATTGAGATGGGCTCTGACTATAGTTTCGATGTCGTAGATAATGAATTCAGTGATCACGATGGTGAAAGCGTAGCCGTAGTTCCAGTTACTGTAACTAATAAGAGCGGCGAAACCAATTCATTTAACATGTTCTTCTATACCATATTTAATAGCAGTGGGACCGAGGCCGAGAGCATAATGGCATATTTCGATAATTCATTGGAATTCATGGGGGATCTAAGAGATGGGGCTACTGGGGAAGCCAATATCTATATCCTCTATGATGGTGACGGCGATTATTACCTAGAATTTGATAATTTCTCTGAGGAGGTAGAGGTTAAATTGCCTATTGAAAAGAAGGAATAGATTCCTATGGCGAAGGGAATTAGAATTTGAGCGAAGGTCTCCCTGGTAATATCATTGCTAGAACTGCAATTAAGCTGATAACCTCTATTAAAACTACATAGAAGTTACCAGCTTTTTTATTTTATGTCCGGGATGATTTCTTCGATATTCATCCTATTATCGTTAGACTGGTATAGGAGGAACATGATCTAATAATATGATAAGATGATATTATATAGGACTGCGTTAATAAGAATACTGGGGAGCTGATCATATGGTATATAGGATATTATTAAGGGGCAATATAGATACAAAGCTATTAAGGGAGATACAATCTAGGCATAGTGAGGATATAGAGGGGATTGATGAGCTCTATGAACAGCTAATTGCAAATGGCTCATGTGATAGTGCTGAAGCAGCGAAAATATATTATACGGCCTATACCTTAGCGTTGGAGAATATAAAGATGATAATAGTACAAGTAAATTAATTAGATGGGTTATATTATCTTAACAAAAACCAGCAGGCTATCAAATAATAAGCTTGCTGGTTTTATCTTTATTCTATCTATTT
>JAAYRM010000187.1 GCA_012518745.1 Tissierellia bacterium | reverse complement strand
CCAAACTGTATAGGGGTTATAGACAATTATAGTGGAGTGGATACAACCTTTATAGAGACAGGTCTACCAGAAGATGAGATTACCAAGGGTGGTATCAGCTTCATATCCCAAAGCGGTGCCATAGCCTCCTCAATTCTGATGATAGGAGATTCATATCCGGTCGCTATGGGCTTCAATAAATTCGTATCCATAGGGAATATGGCGGATGTAGATTTTATAGATCTATTGGAATACTTGGAAGAAGATGAATCGACAACTGTAATAGGCATGTATCTAGAGGGATATCCTGAGGGAAGAAAATTAATCGATACCATGGGAAGGATAGCCAAAAAGAAACCTATAGTAGTGTTAAAGGTAGGTAGAAGCGAAGAGGGAGCCACCGCGGCTAGTTCACATACTGGCTCCATGGCTGGTTCCGATATGGTATATCGCAGTGCCTTTAAGCAGAATGGAATCGTTGCAGTAGATACATTGGAAGAATTGATGGATACCCTGAAGGCCTTTGATGGCTTGCCTTTGCCCAAGGACGGCAATATATTTGTGCTAACTCAGGCCGGAGGCCCTGGGATATATTGTACGGATGCCATTGGACAACATCAGGCGTTGAATATGCCTGTAATAGAGGATGAAACCAAGGCGGAACTGAAGGAGATACTGCCGGATATGGCAGCGATATGTGAACCGGAGGGGTATGCGGATATAACTGCAGCCGCTACCGTGGATCACCATGTAAAATCTCTGGAATGCGTCTTAGATGATCCCAATGTCTCGTCCGTGGTGCTAATTACCATAGTGCCTACATTCCTACCTAGGAAGGAATTGGGGGAAGGATTGGCAGAACTATATACCAATTCTCAATATAGGGATAAGAAGCCGGTCTATAATGTGATAATGGCTGGAAACTATGTAGAGACAGCGAGAATTGCATTAGAGGAAGCAGGTATATATACATTCGATACCCCGGATAGGGCGGTAAATGCGGCAAGTAACCTAGTATACTATTCTGAATTCATCAGCTCCGTTGAGGAAGGGGGTAAATCCCATGATAGATAATATATTATCTGAGGTTAGGAAATCCAATAGGAGTAGTTTAAATGAACTGGAAGGCAATCGGCTACTATCCTCATACGGAATATCAATGGCTAAAACCCTCCTAGCAAAGTCGGCAGATGAAGCTGTAGAAATAGCAGAGGAGATAGGCTATCCTTTGGTCCTTAAGGTCCTTTCACCTCAGATTCTGCATAAGACCGAGGCGGGATGCGTAAGGGTAGGATTGGCTGATGAGGACGAGGTAAGGACAGCCTACGATGAAATATTGGAAAATGCAAAGAAATACGATCCGAATAGCAAGATAGAAGGCATAATAGTTCAGGAGATGGTACCAAATGGCCTTGAATTGATATTTGGAATAAATAAGGATCCACAATTTGGGCATACCATTGTATTTGGTCTAGGTGGAATCTATGTAGAGGTATTTGAGGATATAGCATTGAGGTTGGTTCCAATTAGCAAAGATGATGCCTATGCTATGATCTCGGAGACCAATGTGTCCAAGATATTAGCAGGTGCACGAGGTAAAGAATATGATATAGATGAAGTTGTAGATATATTAATGAAGCTATCTAAATTGGTTCAAGAACACCCGCAAATACAGGAAGTAGATATAAATCCATTCATACTATATGAAGATGGCAGGGTAGGGACAGGAGTAGATGCTCTAATTACCCTTTCTGAAGAGTAAGACAAACCCATGATAATTTAAATTATCATGGGTTTCTGTATTATTCCGTGTTATTTATCTTCCCTCGATGGTGGCCACTCACCGGGTTGAAACAAGATTCTAGAAACAGTATCCTCGGTCTCCCTTTGTTCCCTAAGCCTAGGCAATATCTTTTCTGCATTTTCACCCCATATATTTCCATAGCTTAGAACATCCCAAAATTTATCGAATTCCCATGCAGGATTGAATCCCTCTTCTCTCAATGCTCGATACTCATCGAGGGCATCCT
>JAAYRM010000186.1 GCA_012518745.1 Tissierellia bacterium | reverse complement strand
GAATTCCTTATAATCTCATAAGCCCTTCCCGTGGCGAATACCGCAAAGGTACTGGCAAAGGGTACTTTCCCCGCAGCAGCCAATCCCGCAGCCGTTCCCATTAAATTCTGCTCCGCTATTCCTACATTGAAAAACCTCTCTGGGTATTCCTTACCGAATACGGCAGTCTTGGTGGAACCGGAAAGGTCCGCATCCAATACCACTATATCCTCATCTATTCCACCTATCTCCTTCAATGCCTCTCCATAGGCATCCCTCGTTGCCATCATCTTAGCCAACTATGCCACCTCCCAATTCCTCCAAAGCCTTCTCCGTCTCCTCTTCCGAAGGCGCCTTTCCATGCCATCCAAATTGATCCTCCATATAGGATACCCCTTTACCCTTCACGGTCCTAGCAATTATCATAGTAGGTCTCCCCTTGGTATCCTTAGCTTTTTCAATAGCCCCAAATATTTCATCAAAGGAATGGCCATCTATCCCTATTACATTCCAACCGAAGGCCTTAAACTTTTCATCTATAGGCTCTATATCCATTACATCCTCATTCGAACCATCTATCTGTAGGCCATTATAATCTAGAAATACCGTTATATTATCCAAATTATAATGGGCAGCCAACATTGCCGACTCCCATATTATGCCCTCCTGGGACTCCCCATCACCTATGAGAGCATATACCCTATAATCCTTATCATCCAACTTCCCGGCCAACGCCATACCATTGGCAGCTGATAAGCCCTGCCCCAAAGAGCCTGTGGACATATCCACCCCGGGAGTCCCCTTCATATCGGGGTGACCCTGTAGCATGGAATCGATCTTTCTAAGGTTATTCATCTCCTCCTTTGGAAAGTATCCCCTCTCGGCCAACGCTGCATAGAGCACCGGTGCCCCATGTCCCTTGGATAGTACGAACCTATCCCTATCCTCCCAATGGGGATTCTTTGGATCTATATTCATCTCCTTAAAGTACAGGGCGGCCAGTATCTCACAGGCGGATAAGGATCCACCTGGATGACCTGAACCCGCACGGCTTACCATATCTATTATATTTACCCTCATATCCCTCGCAATTTGCTTCAAATCATCATAGTTTCCCATATGATCCCTCCTATTGATTCGTAATCTCTTCAAACCCCTCTCCTACCACCTCAGCCATATCCACCACCATTACAAATGCCTCCCGGTCTATATCATGAACCATCTCCTTGGTCTTGGTAAACTGTGGCCTATTGACTATACATAGCAATATATCCTTCTCCTCCTTGGAATACATCCCCATTCCCCTGAGCAGTGTAACCCCCCTATCCAAATCCTCCATGAGCCTCCTGCTCACCTCTTCGGTCTTGTGGGTTATGATGAGGAATCCCTTTAGATATCCCATACCCTCTAACATTAGATCTATAACTTTAACCGTAATATATAAGGCTATTATGGAATATAGAGAGGTTTCGACCTTACCACTCACTACGCCAGCAAAGGTTACGACCATGATATCTATTAGCATCATAAAATTGGCGGTGCTGAAGGCTGGAAAGAATTTATTCAGTATCGATCCAGCTAAATCCGTTCCGCCACTGGTACCACCCGCTCGAAATACCAATCCCAAACCTATCCCGGATACTACCCCGCCAAATATGGAGGCCAATAGTAGATCCGCCGTAACCACACGGGCTGGTATTATTCTCAAGAATAGGGATAATAAAGCCGTGGAATACAGTGTTTTCCACCCAAAGCTCTTACCCAATATCGCCACCCCAAGTATGAATAAAGGTAAATTTATGGCCAGGTTGGTAATATAAATGGGTAT
>JAAYRM010000185.1 GCA_012518745.1 Tissierellia bacterium | reverse complement strand
TTTCGAGATGGATTATAGACATCCTGCCATGGACTTCGGCCCTTAACGATTAAATCTCTTAAAATCATAGCCGATACCATGCTATTCGTCATACCCCATTTACCGAAACCCGTGGCCATATATAGATTGGGGGTATTAGTGGTAAAGTTACCTACATAGGGCACTCCATCTAAGGTCATACAATCTTGGGTAGACCATCTATAGGGAATATCCTTTATAGTAAATAGAGTATTGGCAAAACTTAATAGGGCCTGATAGTGCTTGTTTGTATCTTCACTTTGGCCAGTTTTATGGTGCTCTCCTACTACCAATATAAGCTCCCCATTTTCGGTATTTTGGTGGCGCAGAGAACGGGCCGGATCTTCCGCATTTATGTACATTCCACCTGGATATTTTTCCTTAGCATTAATTCCCACGATATACGATTTTTCAGGATAAATCCTTGTAAAATAGCCACCATGCTTATTATAGAAAGGATAATGAGAAGCCATTATAATCCTTTTTGCCCTTGCTTTTTTACCTTTATTGGTGATGAGCACATAATCCTCACCGTCTTCCTCTATATTACTTACGCGAGTGTTCTCGAAGATCTTTACATCATCATTGAGGATATCGGATAACCCCAATATGTATTTTCGGGGATGAAACTGAGCTTGATTATGAAATTCAACTGCTCCTTTAATATCCATGGGAAAAGGAATATTTCCTACATAGGAAGCCTTAATTCCCAATTCGGAGGCTGCATCAACTTCATCCTCAATTTTTTGGATATATTTATCATCTTGGGTGTAGGTGAAGGCGGATTGTGGAATATAATCGCAGTCGATTTGGGCTTTATCCACTATCCTCTTTATCTCTCCTATAGCTAATTCATTGGCATCAGCATATTGTTGGGCGAGTTCATTACCCATATTGCCTCGAATTTTACTATAGATAAGACCATGCTGAGATGTTATCTTAGCTGTTGTATGGGCGGTAGTACCCTTACAGATACGGTCAGCTTCCAAAATTGCTACCTTTAGCCCCTCATTTCCCAACAGATAGGCACAGGAGATTCCTACCAATCCACCACCGACTATGATCAAATCCATGGCTATATCATGTTCTAGGGTTGGATAACTGGTATCGGGTGTAGAGTCCAACCAATAGGATTTTGGCAATTCTTTAAAATTTTTCTGTTTATGAATATTCATATTATCCTCCATATTAGATTTATTAAAATTATTCTCTGTGTTTATGGCCAGGAATATTCAAATTTCCATAAAAGTTCTGAGCAGAATAACATAAAAATTCTTTTTATAGGAAAAATAGTTATAGGAGATTTTATACTAATTACAGGGAGGTGCTTTATGAATTTCGAAAACATTATAGAGAGAAGGATAGTAGATGGAGATGAGCATAGGTTGGTGCTAGAGATATCCGTTGATGATTATAAAAAGGATTATGATAGATACGATGATGATATAGCGGGTAATATAGTGCTCGAACATCTACAAAAGAGGGGTGATGATGGAAGGCCATCGGATGCGAAAATTCATCATGACGAAGGCGACAGTATCTTAAGAATTACTGCTAACGTACATTATTTAGGTAATGACCATACGGGATATATGTTTCGTTAGAATATGAATATCTAATACGGACAGGGGAAAACTATATCAGTAAATTATAAGGAAGGTCAGGTGATAGAGGGGATGTCACAAATTGGAGTAGATACCGTAAGAAAGGATGCTTGGGATAAGGTCACAGGTGCGGCAAAGTATAATAGTGATAGGATAGAGCCTGATATGTTAAATGCCAGAGTACTAACCAGTCCCTATGCGCATGCTTTGATAAGGTCGATAGATACCTCCAAGGCATTGGAATCCGACGGCGTCCAAGCTGTGATTACTGGGGAATATCTGCCAGTATTGACCGGTTCTATAATAGAGGATAGGCCCCCTATAGCCAGGGATAGGGTAAGGTATTTTGGAGAACCTGTAGCTGTGGTAGTTGCCCATAGTGAACAGGAGGCGATGAGGGCTACCAAACTGATAAGGGTTGATTATGAACCTTTGCCGGTGGTTAATTCGATAAAACAATCTATAAGTTCTCAAGCCCCATTGGTGCATGAGAACCTGGGTAAGTATTTTTGTCCGGACACTACGGTGCAACCCAAAACCGGATCTAATTTATTGGATCATGTTAAAATCAGAAAAGGGGATATGAATAGGGGTTGGGAAGAAAGCGATATAGTAATAGAATCAAAGGCATACCTTCCGCAATCGGATCATATGGCAATGGAGACCAGGAATTCAGTGGCAGAGATATTACCTGATGGGTCAGTTGTAATATCCACGTCCACTCAGGCACCTTTTGCGGTAAAGGAGGAAATCTCTAAGGTATTTGGTATACCCGAAGGGAATATTATAGCGAAAGTGCCCCTCGTAGGTGGGGCCTTTGGTGGTAAGGCTACGGTCGATTTAGAATTTTTGGCATATATGTCATCTAGGGCAGTTGGGGGGAAAAAGGTTAGAATAGCCAATAGCAGGGAGGATGATATGGTTAGTTCCCCATGTAAAATAGGAACAGAGTCTACTGTTAAAATAGGGGCGACCAATGATGGGATTATAAAGGCATTGGAAGCTACATATTTTGTGGATTGTGGTGCCTATGCTGATACTGGGCCAAGAATGGCCAAGGCCATGGCAAGCGATGGCACTGGACCATATAATATTGAAAACGTTCATATTGATTCCTATTCCGTATATACCAACCATCCCTATGTTACATCCTATCGTGGGTTTGGGCATACAGCTGCTGTCTTTGCTATGGAGAGGGCAATGTACAAATTAGCTGAGGCATTAAATATTGATCCCCTGGGAGTTAGGGCTATAAATGCTATATCCGAGGGTGATACTTCTGGCACACAGGCCAAAATTACGTTGAGCAATACTGGGAATCTTGGGGAATGCATAACAAGGCTGAAGCAATCCATCAATTGGGAAGAGGGCAATAGGGTAATCGAACCCAATGGCTTGATACGAGCTAAGGGGATAAGTTGTTTTTGGAAAACCTCTAGCTCCCCGGTGAATGCTGCATCCGGGGTTCTCCTTACCTTAAACTCTGATGGAAGTATAAACCTAAATTTTGGGGCTCCGGAAATTGGGCCCGGGATGAAGACCACCATAGCCCAGATATTGGCGGAAAAGATGAAGATGGACATCGACAGCATCCATGTATTTATGGGAGTAGATACCCAATTATCTCCCAAGCATTGGAAAACAGTGGCTAGCATGACGACCTTTATGGTGGGGAATGCAGTTATGCAAGCCGCTGAGGATCTGATACGGCAGCTTAAAAGTGCAGCAGCTACAACCTTATTATGTACCCCCAATGATCTCGAGGTAAAGGGACAGAGGGTATATTTAAAGGATGATCCTGAAAAGGGAATTGAAGATCCGCCACGCATTCTCGTGACTTTAGTCATGAGTTAGTGGCGGTATATGTTGCATTAAAACTATATAAAGCTTCCTGACATAGCTAGAATATCACCGTTACATATGTTATAATATAACTAAAGGGAAGGTGACGTATGGGTAAAATTTCTTATGGGAGAGGATATGTTTATACCATACAGTATCATATAGTTTG
>JAAYRM010000184.1 GCA_012518745.1 Tissierellia bacterium | reverse complement strand
ATCTATATCTACATCTGCCCAGTCCCCGGTTTCTAAGAATAGAATCCTAGCGGCCTCCACCTCAATACCGCTTATGGTCTGAAAAGCATGGGTATATAGCTGTAGTTGGGGTTCATACATCTTGAGTAGAGCTCCTATATCATGAACCCGGTTGGTCTTAAGGTCTATTATCTCCGCTTTACCATCTTTTATATTTATCCTATCTATAATTCCAGTTATATAGCTGCCACCGGTTTTTAGATGAAAGCTCCTTTCCGTATAGAACTCGGTATAATCCTCATTATAATGCTTCAGATAGTTCTGTATATAGGGGTCAAGTTCTCGGGCCACGGCTGAATCATAATCAATTCCAAAGGAGTTGGCTATCCGCTCAATTGAATCCTGTGGTTCAATACCCTCTCTATAGTATTCACAGAATTTATGTACTATATTTCCCCTAGTAATAGGATCTAATACGCTAGTGCCAGTTGAATCCATTCCCCCATTCCCATATCCTTCGATGCCACCAAATGGCAATCGCTTATAGTATTCCATGAAGAACCTTCTTTTACACCGCTTGAATTCCATATACTGCGATATACTAAATCTTGAAAAATCTCTTTGATCATACCCCGGTAATTCCCCCACCAGGGGGAACACCTCCCGCTTACGGGCCTTGGGTTTGAGTAATTCATCCCCAATAGGCTGTATCATCTTCTTCGATCCTGCCCATTCTTCGGTATCCTCTATTATATTGATTCGATCCATATCCATTAATCCCTTAACCATGGCCTTAAACCCGATATTGCTCCCCTGATTCCCTATGAGCAGCCTTTCCTTCGCCCTAGTCATGGCCACATATAGTATTCTTTGGTTTTCCTCACTATCCTTTTGCGATAGCTTTTCCTTTATATAGTCATATCGAATGGGCATATCATCATATTTCAATCCGATTCCCTCATCCTTATCCAATAATATAGGTGGGTATCCACCCATAAACCCCCTGGCCATCTGAGGGATCACCACCACTGGAAACTGCAGGCCCTTCGACTTATGTATAGTCATTATCTTAACCACATCGGCATCTTCGGATTCAATACTGGCTTGGGGTTCATCCATATCGTCTAGGCCATCGATATGATCTATGAAATCCTCTAGCGAGCCGGCAACATCCCTATCAAAATCTCTGGCTATATCCATGAACTTATATATATTGGCTACTGCCTGCCTACCACCTCTATGCAATAAAAGGGTTTCCAGGTAGCAGGTTTTATCTACTAGTTCCTCTATAAGGTGATGGAGTCCATATAGCCCTCTCTTAAATGCAAGCTCCGTTAGGGTATCCCTAGCCATCCTTATAGTATCCCTATCTCCTTCCCCCATGCCCGGTATAGCCATATCCATCGCATCCAATATGCTATCCCCACCATGTCTTAATAGCCAGTAAATTTCCCTATCGGAAAGCCCTATCATGGGACCCCGTAGAAAACCTACAATCGACAGGGTATCATATCTATTGCTTACGGCCTTTAACGCGTTCATAATATCTACTATCTCTTTGCTCTGGTAGAATCCCCGGCCACTGATATTGTAATAGGGTATATCACACTCTTTTAATGCGTTTTCATATATATCAATCGATGGGGTTGATCTGAATAATAATGCAAAATCACCATATCTAAATTCATCATTTTCAACCAATTCCCTTATTCTGCCGGCTATCATCCTGCTTTCGTAATATCTATGGTAATCGGTGGGCTTTATATTCTCAGGTAATTCTAGATCCTTTTTTTCTAGAACCTCAACATCTATTGCTCCACGGGATATATGGTGTTCAGTCAATTCCGTATATCTATCACCCATCAATTTCTGAAATAAGCCGTTTATAAAGCCTAGGACGGTGTCGACGGTTCTAAAATTTCTATCCAAGGTTATGGCCTTACCACCAGCTATGGTTTCCATATCCTCCATCACATCATAGAAAACATCCAGATCTGCACCTCTGAATCCATATATGGATTGTTTCGGATCCCCTACCACAAATAGATTGGATCT
>JAAYRM010000183.1 GCA_012518745.1 Tissierellia bacterium | reverse complement strand
GATCCAAAGGATATAAGAGATATGATTGCCGAAACAGCAGATTTCATGGGAGCTACGGGGATCATAACATTGGATGAAAACGGGGATGCAGTAAAGAGTGCGGTAATCAAAAAAGTAGTAGATGGAGAATTTGAATACTTAACCACTGTTGAACCTAATTAAAAAACTAGGCTAGAGGGGGATTTGAATGGGTAATCAGGGATTACTGCAGCATTTAGCTAACGGTATTTCGCTGGGCAGTTTATATGCCCTAATTGCTATAGGATATACAATGGTATATGGGATCCTTAGATTGATAAACTTTGCCCATGGGGATATATTCATGTTAGGAATTTATATCACCTATTATGGAGTACTGTTTACATCGATACCGTGGTGGGTTGTATTTATATTCGCTTCAATATTTACGGGACTTATTGGTCTCCTCCTTGAGAAAATAGCCTATAGACCGTTGAGAGAATCTCCGAGGATAACCATATTGATATCTGCCATAGGAGCTTCTTTCTTCTTGCAAAATTTTGGAATAGTGGTATTTGGGGGAAGGCCTAAGGCCTTCCCTATTCCTGATGTATTTAATAAGGTAGTGAAAATGGGAGGAGTGTCCATAAGCTTGATCACATTTATAATTCCATTGGTTACCTTATTATTACTATTGGGGCTTACCTATTTTATAACCAAGACCAAGACGGGGATGGCTATGAGGGCGTTGTCGAAAGATTATGAAACTGCTAGTCTGATGGGGATAGATATAAATAGGATTATTTCCATTACATTTTTTATAGGCTCCTTTTTAGCAGCAGTGGGAGGGATTATGTGGGGTATTAGATATCCGCAGTTGATGCCATTGATGGGTGCGATGCCGGGGCTGAAATGCTTTATAGCCGCAGTTATAGGTGGGATAGGCAATATAACTGGGGCTGTTTTAGGTGGATTTATACTAGGTTTGGGGGAGATAATGCTTATAGCCCTATTGCCGAAACTGACAGGGTATAGAGATGCATTTGCATTCATTCTTTTAATTGTAATACTCCTAATTAAACCAACCGGTTTAATGGGTGAAAAAATCACAGAGAAGGTGTAAGCTATGAAAAAAGACAATAGATTTAAAAATTCATTGATAATGCTTATAGTTACCATAGCTGTGTTATTTGTATTAAATCGGATATTAGATGATTATAAGTTGAGGATATTAAACTTATGTGGAATATATATAACCTTGGGGCTCAGTATGAACCTTATAAATGGATTTACCGGACTATTTTCCCTAGGGCATGCTGGATTTATGGCTATAGGTGCTTATACCGTGGCAATTTTAACTATGCCTGCTCATATGAAGGAAATGAATTTCTTTATGAAACCTATAATGCCGTTTTTGGCTAATATAGAATGGAGTTTTCTCCCTGCACTTATAATGGGTGGAATAATGGCAGGGCTATTTGGATTCTTGATAGGGGCCCCGGTTCTTAGGCTTACGGATGATTATCTGGCAATAGCTACGCTGGGGTTTGCCGAGATAATACGGGTAGTATTTACTAATACCCAATCTATAACCAATGGAGCCTTAGGATTAAAGGGGATACCAGCTTCTACTAACATATGGTGGAGTTGGGGTGTAGCTATAATTACCATCCTCCTCATGGTGTTTTTAATAGAGGGAAGTTATGGGAAGGCCTTCAATGCTATTAGAGAAGATGAGATAGCAGCTCAATCCATGGGAATTAATCTATTTACCCACAAGGTGATGAGTTTTACCGTTGGTTCTTTTTTGGCCGGAATAGGCGGTGGGCTTTTAGCTGCCCTTTTGGGAACTATAGATCCAAATATGTTTAGAATAGTACTTACATTTAATATATTGTTGATAGTGGTTTTAGGAGGATTGGGAAGCATAAAGGGATCGGTCGTTTCTGCCATATTGGTTACCATAGCCATGGAGGCATTAAGATTCCTAGATGAATCTATAAACCTGGGTTTTATAGAGCTAAAGGGGATAGCAGGGATGAGGATGGTTGTATTTTCATTGATCCTTATGGGGGTAGTTATATTTAGAAAGGAAGGATTGCTGAAAGAAAACTGAAAAGGATGTGAGCTAGGGA
This sequence comes from Tissierellia bacterium, assembly GCA_012518745.1. GTDB lineage: Bacteria > Bacillota > Clostridia > Tissierellales > Tepidimicrobiaceae > DUNJ01. Next base: position 1,011 of record JAAYRM010000183.1, on the reverse strand, counting down.
TATGCTAAAGATAGAAAATATGACCATGAGGTTCGGTGGTGTAATAGCTGCAAATAAATTCAATGTAGACATTGAGAAGGGCCAGATCGTTGGATTGATTGGGCCCAACGGGGCGGGGAAGACCACCATATTCAATGTAATAACGGGAGTATATAGACCAACTGAGGGAAAGGTGATATTCAATCCAAGTGAAGTTGAACGGGATATAACTGGATTGAGACCAGATGAGATAGCTAAACTTGGCATATGCAGAACTTTTCAAAATATTAGGCTGTTTAAGGAGTTATCCGTCGTAGATAATGTCTTTATCGGAAACCACCTAATAATAGAATCTAATGTATTTTCATCGGTGCTAAAACTCCCCAAGTATAGGAAGGAAGAAAAGGAGATGTTGGATAAATCCATCTACCTATTGGAGAAGGTGGGCCTAGAAGATGAGAAGGATAGCAAGGCCCATTCCCTACCCTATGGTATGCAGAGAAGGCTTGAGATAGCCAGGGCCTTGGCAACGGAACCACAGCTATTATTGCTAGATGAACCGGCGGCTGGGATGAATCCTCAGGAAACTAGAGAGTTAATGGGATTTATAGAGGATATAAAGGATGAATTCGATTTAACCATATTCCTAATAGAGCATCATATGGAGGTAGTTATGGGAATATGCGAGGAGATATTGGTGTTGGATCATGGCAGTCTAATAGCTCAAGGAGATCCGGGATTCATTCAAACCGATTCCAAGGTCATAGAAGCTTATTTGGGGGTGGAGTAGATGCTGAAGGTATCAAACTTGCATGTAAACTATGGGGGAATCAATGCCCTCAGAGGGATAGATATCAATATAGAGGAAAATCAGATAGTTACATTAATAGGTGCCAATGGTGCAGGCAAATCCTCCACCTTGAGGGCTATTATGGGGCTAGTGGAAAAATCACAGGGGAAAGTGGAATATGACGGGGAGGATGTAACCAACCTGCGGACCAAGGATATAGTTAAGAAGGGAATGGTTATGGT
>JAAYRM010000182.1 GCA_012518745.1 Tissierellia bacterium | reverse complement strand
GTATTTTCTATGGGTCCCGTAGGAACTATTATCCTATATTCTTTAGACCCAGATAAGATGGTAGGATGGAATTACGATCTGAAGGAAGGAGAAAAGGAATATATCTTGGAAGAATACCATGATCTACCTAATCTAGGTGGGGTAAGTAACGAATCCGTGAATATGGAGGAGATCTTAAAGACAGCGCCAGATGTATTGATAAGTATGAATACAATAGATGAAACACTCAAATTCGAGATGGAGGAGATGCAAGAGCAAATAGATATACCTATAGTAATCTTAGATGATGATATAAATGGATTTGGCGAGGCCTATAGGATATTAGGCAAGATCTTGAATGAAGAAGAGAGGGCAGAGGAATTAGCAGGGTATTGTGATGAGGTTTTAAAGGAAGCAGAGGAGAATAAAGATAAGATAGAAGAGGCAATCAATATATATTATGCCCAAGGTCCTAACGGTTTACAGACCGAACCCGCAGGTTCCTGGCATGGGGAGGTCATCGACATTGTCGGTGGGGAGAATGTAGCCGAGGTGGAGGTAAAAGGTGAAAAGGGCAAATCCGAGATCTCTATGGAACAATTGCTATCATGGAACCCGGATACGATCATCTCGTGGGGTGATGAAAGGGGTGGCTACTATTCTGAAATACTCAATGATCCAGCCTGGCAGGAGATAGATGCGGTGAAGGCCGGGGAGGTATATGAGATACCGAATAGACCCTTCAATTGGTTCGATAGACCCCCGTCTATAAATAGGATATTAGGAGTAAGGTGGTTGGGGAATCTATTATATCCCGATATATTCAATTATAATATGCGGGATGAGGTCAGAGAATTTTACCATAAGTTCTACCATTATGAACTGGAAGAAGATGAGGTGGATGAACTATTAAAAGATTCTACTAGGGATTGAGCTATTATCCTATGAACATAGTAATTGGTCATTTTTTCGACTAATAGATACCCAATATCATATATTTCCCAGGAAATATAATATAATTTGGTAATAAAGAGGGAAAAGGAAGTTTATGTAGAATACTCTATATACTAGGAATGTATGAAGGGGTAGGATAAAATGGGTAGGAAACCAAGGATAGAGTATTATGGTGCCATATATCACATAGTACAAATGGGCAATAGTAGAAAACCGATATTTGAAGGGGATGGGGATAAGGAAGCATTATTGGAAATCCTCAGCGAGACAAAGACAATATATGATTTCAATATATATGCATACGTAATAATGAACGACCATTATCACCTTTTAATCAAGACTCTAAACATACCGGTTAGTAGGATTATGCATGGTATAAATGCTAGATACGCTAGGTACTACAATTATAGTAGGGATAGGACTGGGCCCGTCTTTGATAGGAGGTATAGGGGAATATTAGTGCAGGATGAGAGCTGTCTATTGACCCTTATAAGGTACATACACAATGATCCCGTTGTCGCCAATATCTGCGATACCATGGAAGGTTATCAATGGAGTAGCGATATATTCTATAGAATTAATATGGAGAGCATAGTGGATATAGAGCAGCTACTGGATATGCTTTCCGAAGATCGATTGAAGGCTATAGATATATATATAGACTTTATGGCTAACGGGGATAGGCATGGAACCGACATTGAGAAACTCCACAAGGATATCCATGTAATGGGAACGGATGGATTTAAACGAGGCATGGGGGCCGCGAAAGACGGGGATTATCAAAGCCTAGATTGTATATTAAAGGAGGCATGTCCGGACGAGAGGGATTTTAAATTAATAAAATCGGGTTCTAGGCGGAGATATCTGACAAAATATAAAAGAAAGTATATTGAATTAGCAAGAAATGCTGAATATAGCTATGGGGAGATAGGGGCCAATATCGGGATAACTAAGGCCGCTGTCAGCCATCTATTGAAATCTAAATAACTATACGAATTGGAGCCTGGCACCATTTCGTATAGTTATTACAATATAATCTAGATTATTGCAATATATCGATATATAATTATCATATAAGAACTGGAAGGGGATGTGTTTTTATTGAATAGCAGGGTTTTATGTTTTTTATTGATATTATTGTTGGTATTATCCTTAATTGTGGGATGTGCAAGTAATGGAAAGGTAGATATAGCGGCGGATGATAAGGTGGAGGATATAGAAATAGAGGAGGAAGAGGTTCCTAGCCTGAGAATAGTTTATACCTTTAGCAATTACCATGCGCCTCTGATAGTAGCTGCGGCTAAGAATAATGCATTTGAAAACGAGGGTATTTACCTAGAGGAGATCATAGAAGGGGAGAAATATGCCCTTATATCCGATGGGGAAAAGGTTTCTAATATAGAGCTCGTGGCGGTACGGGATGGGAAGGATGTAATGGATATGCTTGCTCAGGGAAATGGGGAGCTAGGCTTTTCATCGATGGAATTTCCCTTAAAGACCATAGATGATGGATATGATATAAAGATACTGGGGCCCATAGGTATGGATGGCATGGCATTGGTGATGGGACAGGATATGCCAATAGATGACTTAGATAGCTTTATGCAGTATATACGGGAACATGATGAGCCTTTATCGATAGGTTATCATGCTCCATCCACCATGCCCATAATATTGTTTGAAGCGGCAATGAAGGAAAGGGCAATATCGTTTACAAGGAATCCCGGGCAAAAGGATAATGATATACTATTGGTAGATTTAAAAGGAACAGCCAACCTCATTCCTTCATTACAGGCTGAGCAGGTGGTAGATGGATGGATTGGCTTTTCACCTTTTCCCGAGTTGGCTGAATTAGAGGGGGCAGGTAAGGTGATATTGGACTTGGATGGTTTTAATCCGATGGGCAGGTGGAATGAGTTTCCACATTCTGTGATATCAGCTCGAGATGGGGCCATTGAGAATCATTATAAGGAGATAGGCGAGTTTTTCAAGCTTTTATCCATTGCCATGAAGTATATGAACCAAAACGAACAGGAAGTAGGAGGACTAGTAGCTGATTGGATTGGCACATCGGCGGATGCTATTGCTAGTTCCAATATATCCTATAGTATGAAAGCAAGCCAAAATTGGATTGATAATGCCGATGTGGTGTTTAGGTATCTTCAGGACTCGGGGAAATTTAAGGGGAAATTGGCCAATGGGCAATTAGGCAATATGAGAGATGATATATTTTATTTCACCTTTGCTCTAAATTCTCAATGAAATTCAATCAATGGAGAGGTGGACACTATGAAGACAATAGCATTTACCGATATAGATGGAATAGAGGTAGGCAATGCCCAAGATTTGGAGGCTGCAACTGGATGTACGGTTATATTATGTAGGGAAGGCGCAGTAGGTGGAGTAGATGTTAGGGGAGGGGCCCCTGGGACTAGGGAAACGGATCTATTGAGGCCGGAAAATTTGGTAGATAAGGTCCACGGGATACTATTATCTGGAGGTTCCGCCTTTGGATTGGATGCAGCCTCGGGGGTTATGAAGTATCTGGAAGAAAAAGGGGTGGGATTCGATGTTCAGGTAGCTAAGGTACCCATAGTATGTGGGGCCGTGCTATTCGATCTAATCATCGGGGATCCCAATATAAGACCCGATTTCAATATGGGATATGAAGCCTGCGTGGATGCAACGGATGTAAAATGTCCTAGCGGCAATATAGGAGCCGGAATGGGTGCCACGGTGGGGAAATTATTGGGGCCTGAAAGGGCTATGAAAGGTGGCCTGGGATCCCATGGCATTCAAGTAGGGGATTTAAAGGTAGCAGCGTTGGTGGCGGTGAATTGCCTTGGGGATGTAGTAGACCCAGATACTGGGCAGATATTAGCAGGCCTATTGGATGAGCATGGACGGGATCCAATTGGCACAGAGGATATATTGCTCAAGGGGCATATCGATGGAATAAATTCCTTTAACGGAAATACGACAATAGGAGTTATAGCTACAAATGCTTCCCTTACAAAGGCTGGGGCCAATAAGGTGGCTTCCATGGCACATAATGGATGCGGAAGGACCATAAGACCTTCGCATACCCTTTTAGATGGGGATACCATATTCACAATGGCAACGGGTGAGGTTAAAGGAGATGTCAATATGGTAGGAATGTTGGCTTCGATGGTCATGGAAAGGGCGATTATAGATGGTATAGAATCCGCGAAATCCCTATATGGGTTTAAATCCTATAGATAAAGGCAAGAAATAGCAAATAAACCTTGAGAAAACGCTTGCATGATATATAATTGAGTTAAGTAGAATACAAACTTTTTAAAGAGGGGGAGGATTTAAATGAAGAGGGGGGTTTCTATTTTATTCATCTTAATGCTGGTACTAGTCTTGACCGTAGCTGGATGTGGTCAAGGTGTGCCTGCAGCAGATGAGGATGATGCGGCTGAGGGAGCCGAAGATGTAGCCGAAATAACCAAGGTAGGTTTGGTAGTAGCTGGGGGTTTGGGGGATAGATCTTTCTATGACTCCGCTAACGAAGGGGTGGAGCAGGCCGAGGAGGAGCTGGGCATCGAATATAAGGTCTACGAATGTAGGAATGATCCATCTCTATATACGGATCAATTGGTTCAGGCTTCCGAGTATGCATCGATAGTTGCGGTAGTGGGATATGAGTTCTATGATGTGGTTCAAGAGATAGCAGAAGAATTCCCGGAAGTATACTATATATATGTTGATAACGAGATAGAAGGCATAGACAATTTAATTACTGTAAGCTACGCAGAAAATGAGGGATCCTTCCTAGCCGGAGCACTGGCTGCTATGTTGACGGAAGAGGATTCGATAGGAATGGTCGGCGGTATGGATATGCCGGTAATTAGAAACTTTGAGGCGGGGTACAAGGCAGGAGCCGAGTATATTAATCCGGACATAAAGGTAGAGACAATATTTGCGGAGGATTTTGAAGATCCAGCCAAGGGGAAGGAAGGGGCGACGGCCCTTTATTCTGGTGGAGCGGATATAGTATTCCAGGTAGCTGGCAAGACGGGCGAAGGGGTATTCGAGGCAGCGGAAGAGATGGATAGATATGCCATAGGCGTAGATACGGATCAACGGTATATCAATCCCGATGTGATAGTGGCCAGTATGGTTAAAAGGGTTGGCCTATCCATATACGACACGATAGTAAGCATACAGAATGACGAGGTTGAGCCAGGAAAAATACTCTATTATGGGCTAGAGCAGAATGGCGTAGGGATGGGATATGGTACCGAGGACATGAAGCAATTCGTTACCGACGAGATGAAGGATAAATTAGCCGAAATAGAGGAGAAGATATCGAGTGGGGAGATAAAGGTCCCAACAGCTAAATAGCTTTTAAAATGGAGAAGTAGATATCTACTTCTCCATTTTAGAGAATCCTTTAGATGGAGAGGTGAGGCATTATATGACCGATATATTAATCCGAGCAAGAAATATCTCCAAGCGCTTTCCGGGTGTTCTAGCAAATGATAGGGTAAATTTGGACATAGCTAGGGGCGAAATCCATGCCATCGTGGGGGAGAATGGGGCGGGGAAATCCACATTGATGAATATAATATACGGATTATATGAGCCAACCGAAGGCGAAATATTTTTCGAGGGGAAACCTGTTAAGATAAATAGTCCATTGGTGGCTATAAATCTGGGGATTGGAATGGTACATCAACATTTTATGCTCTTGCCCTCCCTCACCGTAGCTGAAAATATAGTGCTTGGAATGGAGCCTAGGAAGAATGGGATATTTATGGATATGAAGGCGGCGATATCGGAGGTAGAGAAATTATCCGAGACCTATGGTCTAGTGGTAGACCCTAATCAAAGGGTAGAAACTCTATCCGTTGGTATCCAGCAACGGATAGAGATATTGAAGGTATTATATAAGGGGGTAGATGTTCTGATACTGGACGAGCCTACGGCGGTACTCACACCCCAGGAAACGGATGATCTCTTCCAGGTCATTAGAAATTTGGTCAGGGATCTGGGCAAAACTGTAATTATAATAACCCATAAATTACAAGAGGTATTGGCCATATCGCATAGGGTGAGTGTTATGCGTCAGGGAAGGATGGTTGGGACATTGGAGACCAAGGATGCGGATGAACGGATATTGGCTGAGATGATGGTAGGCAGAGAGGTATTATTTAAACAGCTACATAGGGAAAGGTTGCCGAAGAGGGAGGTATTATCCACACGTGATATAAGGGCGAGGGATAATCGAGGATTATTTGCACTAAATGGGATATCTTTCAATCTGAAAGCAGGGGAAATACTGGGAATAGCTGGCGTAGAGGGAAATGGACAGACGGAGCTGGTAGAGGTATTAACAGGGCTTAGGGAAATGGAGGGGGGTACCTTCACAGTCAATGGGGTAGATGCATTTAATAAAAGCCCTAGGGAGATAAGGGGGATGGGGATAGCGCATATACCCGAGGATAGGTTGGCCACTGGGCTATCAAGGGAAGCTACCATATCGGAAAATCTGCTCATGGGTGTTCAAGATAGGGAGCCCTATTCCATAAAAGGGGTTCATATGGATAATAGGCGGATAAGGGATAGATCGGATAGGCTGATCGAAGAATTTGATATTCGAACCCCGACTGCAGATATACTTGCCGGTAATCTCTCTGGTGGTAATATGCAAAAGATGATTATAGCTAGGGAATTTTCCTTCGACACTCCAATATTAATAGTAGCACAACCCACTAGGGGGATAGATGTGGGAGCGATTGAATTTGTCCATAATCAAATAATTGAAAAGAGAAATGCTGGGGTCGCCATATTATTGGTTTCAGCTGATTTAGATGAAATATTTAGACTATCCGATAGAATTCTTACCCTATATGAGGGGAGGATTACCGGCGAATTCTCAAGTGATGAGATATCCAAGAGGGATATAGGGCTATATATGACGGGAAAGCGCATAGATTCAACCGAAAGGGGTGCAATACATGAATAGCAGGTTCTCCAACGAGAATATAGAATATCTAATATCATTGACCCTATCCATAACCGCTTCCCTTTTAATAGGTGCCCTGATAATGATGGCTAATGGCAGAAGTCCAGTGGTAGGTTACGGTGCACTTTTGAGGGGGGCCTTCGGTGGTAGGTATAATATTGCTAATACCTTTGCTAAGATGGTTCCCTTGGCCTTGACCGGGCTTGCTACTGCTATATCGTTTAGGTCTGGAATATTCAATATCGGGGGAGAGGGGCAACTATACCTGGGGGCTTTTGCAGCTGCATATGTGGGAATCACGTTCACGGCATTGCCCAAGGGCTTGGGAATAGCTCTAGCCATTGTTGCAGGGATATTGGCAGGGGGATTATATGCCTATGTCCCAGGGCTATTAAAGGTAAAGTATAAGATAGATGAGGTTATTACCACCATAATGTTAAATAGTGTAGCAGTTCTATTTACCTCCTATCTGGTAAACTACCCCTTTGCACCTGCTAGGGGCAAGCTAAATGGAACGGAAATAATTGCTAAACAATTTCATCTATCTAGGTTGATACGGCTTTCAACATTGAATACAAGTATATTTTTCATGGGTCTTATGGCGCTTCTCATGTACTATTTGATGGAGAAGACCTCAGCTGGCTATAATTTCAAATTGGTGGGCCAGAATCCTCTATTCGCAAGGTTTGGTGGGATAGATGATAGAAGACAGATGATAATGGCCATGGTAATCTCCGGAGCATTATGTGGCCTAGCGGGAGTATTTGAGGTATTAGGGGTACACTATAGGTTTTTGCAGCATATTTCCCCGGGCTATGCTTGGGATGGAATGCTGGTAGCATTGATAGTGAGGAATAATCCGATAGGTGTAATTATAATGTCAATATTCTTTGGGGCGTTGAAAACTGGCTCTATAGCCATGGAGAATGCAACCTCCATCCCCTCTGAACTGGTATTGGTAATACAATCGATAATAATCCTATTCATTGCGGGGGAGAGGGGATTTAAGGATAGGTTTAATGAATTGAAACTCAGGAGAAAGATTAAGCAGGAAGCAGGTGAAGGGGATGCTTAGCCAGGTATTAAACCTTACATTAATTCAACACACCATAAGGACAGCCACCCCGCTTATATTAGCAGCTCTAGGAGGACTTCTTACCGAACATGCGGGAATGCTCAATATAGGTATGGAGGGGATTATATTATTGGGCTCCTTCTTTGGGGTGCTAGGTAGCTATTTTTTCGGATCATCATTGGTAGGTGTATTACTGGCAGGATTTGTAGGATTGATAATAGGACTTATATTCGCCGTATTTGTGATAGATTTAAAATCCGATGAATTCATAGTGGGCATTGCAATAAATATATTCGCAGGTGGTTTGACCGTATTCTTGCTCAGGAGTATATTTGGGGTAAAGGGGGCATTTTCTTCGCCGGATATCATACCCTTGCCCAGATTGACATTTCCCGGGCTCTCCAGCATCCCATTCTTGGATATAGTATTTAACAACCATACTGTATTCATATATATAAGCTGGATACTTGTAGCCTTAATATATATATACCTATATAGAACACCATATGGCATGTGGCTGAGAGCAGCAGGGGAATATCCCGAGGCGCTTGAGACAGCTGGTGTGAGTTCTAGGCGTATGAAATACATAGGCTCCATATTATGTGGCATTCTATGCGGGTTTGCCGGTTCCCATCTTTCCCTTGGGTATTTGACCCTATTTACTGAAAACATGAGTGCCAATAGGGGATTTATAGCCCTGGCTGCAATTATATTTGGAAGGGCCAATCCGATTAAGACCTTCGGGGCGGCATTGATGTTTGGATTTTTTGATGCTTTGGGGATTAGGTTGCAGGTAATTGGTATACCAAGCCAATTCACACAGATGATTCCCTATATGGCCACCATAACTGCATTATT
>JAAYRM010000181.1 GCA_012518745.1 Tissierellia bacterium | reverse complement strand
TATCCCCATGAACCCTAGCTGGGGTCCCGGTTTTAAATCTCCTCAGCTCTATCCCCAATTCCATCAATGATTCGGATAGCATATTTGAAGGGGATAGTCCACCTGGCCCACTTGGATAGTTTACCTCCCCTTTAAATATCCTTCCCCTAAGATAGGTTCCCGTGGCCAGTATTATGGCTTTTGTCTCATATAGAGCCCCTGTCCTAGTGACCACCCCCCTAACCCCATCGGATTCCGTCAATACCTCCACTACCTCGCCCTCCTGTAGTATGAGGTTAGGTTCATCCTCCAATATCTTCTTTAATTCAATATGATACCTCCTCTTATCGGCTTGCACCCTTAATGAATGAACCGCTGGTCCCTTAGACGTATTTAACATCCTACTCTGTATAAATGTCTTATCTATATTTAGGGCCATCTCGCCTCCTAGGGCATCGATCTCCCTGACCAGATGTCCCTTTCCAGTCCCTCCTATATTGGGGTTGCAGGGCATATCCCCTATTGCATCTAGGTTCATAGTTAAAATTAAGGTCTTCATCCCCATTCTACTGCTGGCTAATGCCGCCTCACATCCCGCATGCCCAGCACCAACTACTATCACATCGTAATTCCCAGCTAAAAATTTCTTTATCTCCTTTTTCAATGTTAACACCACCCTCAATAAAACTATTTACCTATACAAAATTCCGAAAAAATCCTATCCAGGACATCCTCCCCGATGGCATCCCCCGAGATCTTGCCTAGGTTTTCCCAACAATTCTTTAAATCTACCTCGATGCAATCTAAGGGCATATTGGATATAATTCCATCTATACAGCTCTCCATATCCCTATATGCCTTGTTCAGCTGATCCTTATGCCTCATATTGGTGATTATAATATCGCTCTCGACCTTCAATTCCCCAGCATGGAACATATCCTTTATGGCCTGCTCCAGTTCATATACGCCCTCACCCTCTATAATCGATGTATCTATCATCCTATAGCCGGGCAATCTCCTACTCAGATCCTCCCTATCCCATCTGCTGGGGAGGTCGGATTTATTCAATAGCACTATGGATTCCCTATCCCCTATTATATCGATTATATTATAATCCTCCTCAGCTAGATCCTGTGATACATCAAATATAGCTATTATTAAATCAGCCTCATCCACCCTATCCTTCGCTCTATCTACCCCTATCCTCTCAATTATATCTTCCGTTTCCCTAATTCCTGCAGTATCTACTATCTTAAGGGGGATTCCATCTATATCCACATATTCCTCTATAATATCCCTAGTGGTACCGGGAATATCCGTCACAATAGCCCTATTTTCCCTTAATATGGCATTCAAGAGGGATGATTTCCCCACATTAGGCTTTCCCAATATAACGGTATTCAAGCCATCCCTCAATATCCTTCCCCTATCAGAGGTATCCAATAGCCTCTTAATATCCTCCAATATGATCCTGGAACTCGCCTCGAGCTCCTCATGGGTTATACCCTCTATCCCTTCATCGGGAAAATCTATCGATGCCTCTATATGAGCCATCATTTTCAGTATATCATCCCTGATCCTCCTGATTTCCCTGGATAGATTACCCTCTAATTGATTTAGAGATACCTTGGAGGATTTATCGGTTTTAGCCCTGATTATATCTATAACGGCTTCCGCCTGGGATAAATCCAGCCTACCATTTAGAAATGCCCTCTTAGTAAATTCACCCGGTTCAGCCAATCTGGCCCCATTATCCAATATCAGTCCCAATACCCTTCTTACCGGTATGATACCCCCATGACAATATATTTCCACCATATCTTCCCGCGTATAGGTATAGGGTTTTTCCATAAAGGCAATCAACACCTCATCTACTACTTCGCCATCATCTGGATCGACTATATGTCCGTATGTCAACCTTCTATTCCCTGATTCCCTCAGGGTCTTCAGCTTCTTGCCCTTGAATATTAAATTGCCTATCTCGATTGAATTTCCACCACTTATCCTAACTATTCCTATTCCAGCTTCCCCCATGGAAGTGGAAATAGCTGCAATTGAATCCGACACAGAATGACCTCCCTCCCTTGAATTAGAGAAGCCCAGTATAAATACTGGGCTTCTCTAAAGATTATTTCGCTTGAATTACAACTCTTCTATAGGGTTCTTCCCCTTCGCTATAGGTATTTATACCATCCTTATATTGCAACGCCGAATGAATAATCCTTCTTTCGTATGGATTCATGGGCTCCAACCTTATCGGTCTATTGCTATATTTTGCCTTTCTGCCCATCCTATTTGCCAATCGGATCAGGGTTTCTTCCCTTCGCTTTCTATATCCCTTTACATCTATTAGCACCTTAATATATTCATCCCTGTCCCTATTTATGGTCAGACTAGTTAAAAATTGAATCGCATCTAAAGTATTTCCCCTCTTGCCTATTATAATACCCATATCTGATGAATTAACATCTATAATCTCGATATTTAAACATAATCCTTCCTTTTCAATCGAACAATCTCCGCCGATATTCATAGATGATAATAAGTCCCTGATAAAATTCTGTGCCTTCTCTACAGGATCATTTATAACCGTCACCCGTACTGTGGCCTCTTTGCCTCCTATCAGTCCAAACAATCCGCGACTTGGTTCTTCAAGAACCTCTACCTGAACATCCCTCTTGACCGCATCCAATTCCCTTAAAGCAATTTCAATGGCCTCGTCTACAGTTTTTGAAACCTTAACAACAGATCTCATTCTATCTCGTCTCCCCCTTAATATCGCCCAAAGACCTATTGGATATTAATAACTGGATCACCTGGAATATATTACCTACAACCCAATATAGGGATAGTCCCGACGGAAAATTCCTAGCCGCCCAAAATATCATGAATGGAAGGATTATATTCATAGTATTCTGAGTCGATTGAACCTTAGGATCCGCTGGCGTACTACCCGCCATCAGTTTCGTCTGTAGGAAAGTTGTTAATCCAGCCAAAAGTGGCAGTCCCCAAAGAATAGGATCCGGTTGTTCTAAATTGGGAATCCATAGAAATCCCTTATTAAGAGCAGCATATACATTAGGATCCTTAAACACATAGGTTATGGGTTCCCTTAAGACCCGGAAAAATGCAATAATGATTGGAAACTGTATAAGTAGAATTATACAGCCAGATGCCGGATTATATTTGTTTTGCTTATATAACTCCATTAATTTAGCCTGCTGAGTCTGTGGGTCACTTTTATATTTTTTTTGAATTTTCTTTATTTGCGGTTGTAGTTCATTCATCTTTGCAGTAGACTTGCTTTGATGTAAGCTCACCGGTAAAAGGATTAACTTAAACAAAATAGTAGTAATTATTATAGCTAAACTATAATAAGAAAAATGTTTTGATTCAATCCCAGTCTGAGATACCAGATCAAAAACTAATTTTAATAGACTTCCGAAGATATTACCTAAAAAGGCAGTCATCGATTAACCCCCTATCATTTTAGCGGATCATACCCTCCCTCGTTAAAAGGATGACACCTTAATATTCTTCTAATACTTAAGTAGGTTCCCCTTATAAAACCATATGCCCTATAAGCATCGATAGAATATTGTGAACAAGTTGGATAAAATCTGCAGTTTTTCCCTACGAACACGTATTTAGAAATAATATTCTGATAAAACTTTATAAATAAAATAGCTATTCTAGCCATAATCTTGCACCCTAGCCCTTTAAAATCCGGGATATTTTAAATATATGAAATATAGACCCTTTCAATTGCGTATGTGTAATATCTATAACGTTTTTCCTCGGTATGATTATTATATCATATCCTTCCCTGATATTGTTAAAATTTTGCCTACATATTTCACTTATTCGCCGTCGAGTCCTATTCCTTGTAACGCTATTACCAAATTTTTTTGTAATAGAAAAACCAATCCTCGATCTCTGTAAGTTGTTTTTTAATACATATATACCTAGGTTTCTATTCCAATAACTCTTACCTTTATTATAAACTGTCTTAAAATCCTTATTACTTCTCAACCTATATTCCTTTTCCATTACAAGACTCCTTTAAATCCCATAGGTGCTAACATGTTTAATAAAAAGGCCACCTTATTATGCGGCCTTAAGCAGTTATTCTCTTCCTTTCCTTCCTTCTTCTTCTTTTGATTATCGCCCTACCGGATTTTGTTCTCATTCTTCCTCTAAAACCATGCTTTCTACTTCTCCTTCTTCTCTTAGGTTGATGGGTTCTTTTCACCTATTACACCTCCTTAAATGATATCCTCTATTAAAGCTATAATATGATATCTCAATAATTATAGGGATTTATCATAGAAAAATGTTCATAAGGAACATAAATACTACTATAGATTATATTTATAGTTATCTTATATGTCAAGAATTTAAAATTCCTATAGATATTCACAATCGCTTTTTTATTGTGGACAAATATTGATATTAATTAAACTCTTTGATATTATTAGAAGGAGCATGTGGATATTTTGAAAAAAATGTTGAGATCTTTATTTATGCACAATCTGTGGATATCATGTGTATAAAGCTGCACCTTTATTCTTTTTTATCCTGTCAAACCGCTATATATAGAGATTTATTATCCACAATAATATATTTTCCGGCTGTGTATATCT
>JAAYRM010000180.1 GCA_012518745.1 Tissierellia bacterium | reverse complement strand
TCTTCCCCATCCTTATATATTATTATAGCAGGCAATCCCATTACCTTCTGCCCTATAGCCAATCTCCTAGCCTTTGTAATATCCAAGGATGTAAATTTAACCTTGTCTCCATAGGTCTTTGCCATCTCTTCTATATGGGGCATCAATGCTTTACATGGCTCGCATGTTGGTCCCCAATAGTCAACCAAAACATATCCTTCGGCATTGGTAACTTCTTCTTCGAAGTTGTCCCTAGTTAGCTCTATCATACTTATACCTCCTAATTTTATTTTTAATCTCTATTGATCCCCAGCATATGTCGTGCCTTCTAATTCATCTATATACTTACCAGCCTCAACAGCTGCTATGGCACCATCAGCAGTTGCAGTTACAACTTGTCTCAATGATTTAACCCGTACATCTCCGGCAGCAAATACCCCCGGGACATTTGTTTTCATATTTTCATCGGTAAGGATATACCCGTATTCCATATCTATAATATCCTCAAACATTTCAGTTGCTGGGATAAAGCCTATGAATGGGAATATTCCAAAGGTTCCGTCATCTTCATGAGCAACCACCTCGGTTTTCTCCCCTGTTTTAACATTTTCTACTACCATGGATTCTACTATCCCATCGCCCTTTATCTCCGATACAACCGAATCCCACATAAACGCCATTTTGTCGTTGGCAAAGGCCTTTTCCTGAATTGATTTTGCCGCCCTTAGTTCATCCCTTCTATGAATGATGGTGACCTTCCTAGCAAATTTAGCCAGATACATACCTTCCTCTACCGCTGTATCCCCTCCACCTACTACATAGACTTCCATATCCTCAAAGAAAGCAGCATCACATGTTGCACAATATGAAACTCCTCTGCCCACTAGATCTGCTTCCCCTGGGCAACCTATAGGTCTTGGTACAGCCCCAGTAGCAATGATGACCGTCTTTGCCTTATACTCTCCCTTTTCGCCCCTTATTACCTTGGTCTCACCCTCGACTTCAATTTCTTTTATGGTATCAAGTTTTCTTTCAGCACCAAATTCATCTACCTGATCAACCATTCTCGAGGTAAGGGATGGTCCAGTGGCATTCTCTATCGAACCTGGATAATTAGCTACCTCATCAGTAGTTACTATCTGTCCACCTTCCTTCTCCTTCTCAAGGATGAGGGTCTTTAGCCTCGCCCTAGAAGCATATAGTCCTGCCGCCAATCCCGCAGGTCCAGCCCCTATAATGATAATATCATAGATCATTTTCTTCCTCCTTTAAATCAAATTATTATGCCTACAACTTATAATTATATTTAACATATCTTCTTAAATTAAACGCCCAATATAGCCCTTCATTTTCCGTCCCATCTATGTATTCTTTCCCAATCCTCATCTGCTATCCCAATCTAATGGGTTTATACGATATGTCCCTATTATAATCATAAACAATTCCAGCTTATAAAACAAGCTTTTCACGTAAAAAAGTAGAAAACTTGTCAATCAAATCCAGTATTTATTGGCTATAGACAAAAACAGAGTAGAAGGATCCGCCATGATGCCTTCCACTCTGTTTTAACCTGAGAGTTTCCCCATTAAAGATAATGGATTGCCCCTTCGGCGCATACGCTTCTCCAGAGTCCCGTCAAAATACGGTTCTTTTGCCTGAGATTATCACCATGAAATGGCAAACTTTCATGACTTAATCCTTCGGCGCCAATATGGTCTCTCCCGTATTTATCATCCGAATATGATCTATTATGTATCTTTTCTGATAATTTTTTCACATTGCATGACTATTATAATACATTCTAAAAACTTAATCAACATCTTTTTATCTTTTTATCTCATTCTTTGTATTCATCCAGTACATATAGGGCTATATTAGATGAATGATCCGATACCCTTTCAAGATTGCTCAATATGTCCAGGAATACTACCCCCGCACTTGGAGTGCATAGCATCTTATTCAGCCTGTTGATATGGCTAGCCCTGTATTTCTGTTCTAGGAAATCCACTTCCTCTTCGAGGAGCAAGACTTCTTTCGCTATATGGGGATCCATATTCATAAAGGCATCTAAGGTCTTATTGAGTACCTCCTGCCCCTTGCCAAATATATGATCGAATTCATCTATGGCACCCTCGCTAAATTCTAGGTTCTCATCCACTGATAGCTCGGATAGTTCAGCGATATTATCGGCATGATCGCCTACCCTTTCGAGATCATTTACTATGTTCATCAATGTATTTACCCTATTATGCTCCTCATCCGTTAAGGGGGCATTTGAAAGATCAACTAGATATTCTATAATTCCCTGTTCTAAGCTATTGATAATTTGTTCCTGGGAAAATACCCTTTCGATCGCCTTCTCATCCTTATCCCTAAATGCCTTGGAGGCATTGATTAGATTGTCTTCCACTAGTTTACCCATCCTGAATACTTCCTTATCGGCCTGACCCAATGCTATGGATGGCGTCTCTATAATTCTTGGATCTAGGTACTTTAACCCACCCTCAATCAATTCATCCTCTTTACCGGGAATTATCCATTTTACTATCTCTACCAATAGCCCGGCAAATGGGAACTGAACCAATACATTTATAAGATTGAATATCGTATGGGCATTTGCAATCTGTCTCCGCACATCATTTGGGGAGAGCCTAAATACGATGGCCTGGATCG
>JAAYRM010000179.1 GCA_012518745.1 Tissierellia bacterium | reverse complement strand
TCCTCGCTTCATTCCTAGCGCTTTCGTAGTCGCGTAGTAAATCCTCCTCTTTCCTTACCACCCTCATACCCCTGCCACCGCCACCGGCAGCAGCTTTTAGGATTACTGGATAGCCACAATAATTGGCCGCCTCTATAACATCCTCCTCGGTAAATGCTACCTTTTCTAGGCCTGGAATAGCTGGCACCCCAACACTGCTCGCTACCTTTTTGGATTTTACCTTATCCCCAAGTTGTTCCATCATCTCATGGGTTGGACCTATGAATTCGATTCCAACCTCCTCACACTTCCTAGCAAATTCCGGGTTTTCCGCTAAGAACCCATAGCCCGGATGTATGGCATCAACATCCTTTTTCAATGCCAGGCTGATGATCTCATCTATATTCAGGTAGGCATCTATAGGCCCCTTGTTTCTTCCTATTAGATAGGATTCATCTGCCTTGGTTCTAAATAGGGAATTCGTATCCTCCTTGGAATAAATGGCTATAGACCTTATTCCTAACTCGCTACAAGCCCTGAATATCCTTATGGCTATTTCCCCTCTATTCGCTACCAATATCTTTCTAAATTCCTTAATCATAATCCAAAGTACCCCCAATTCAATTCAATCTATCCGATCATCTTATCGATGACCTTCTGTGTAAATTCCTCAGTCCTAAGGTTTCCACCCAAATCCGGGGTCCTATTGTCCTTGTTCTCGAATACCTTGTCTAATGCCTGCTCCATCCGTTCCGCCGGGCCAGATTCCCCAATATGCCTTAACATCATAATTCCCGATAATATCGCAGATGTAGGATTGGCTATGCCCTTCCCGGCTATATCCAATGCGGAACCATGGATTGGTTCGAAAACGGCCATATCATGACCAACATTGGCTCCGGCCGCCAATCCCAGGCCACCTATAAGCCCTGCCGATAGATCCGATAATATATCCCCATATAGATTTGGTGCCACTATTATATCATAGTCCTGGGGAAATTGAACCAGCTTCATACTCATAGCATCCACTATTACATCCTCGAATAGTATATCATCATAGAGTTTTGCATATTTCTTGCCGCATTCCAGGAACAATCCATCTGAAAGCTTCATTATATTGGCCTTATGGACTAGGGTCAATTTCCTTCTGCACTGAGCTCTTGCTAATTCAAATGCGAATTTACATATCCTTTCACTGGCCTTCCTGGTTATGATCTTTATACTCTCCGCTGCATCCTCCCCCACCATATGCTCTATGCCCGCATATAGATCCTCCGTGTTCTCCCTTATTATTACAAAATCCACATCTTGATGTAGGCTATCAACCCCCTTGAAGGATTTAATCGGTCTGATGTTGGCAAATAGATCCAATTCTTGCCTCAACCTTACATTTGCACTCCTGAAGCCCTTGCCTACTGGAGTGGTTATGGGCCCCTTAAAGGCCACCTTATTATCCCTTATGCTATCTATAACGGAAGCAGGAAGGGGATTGCCATGCTCCTGCATGGCAATATTTCCTGCTTCTACAATATCCCACTCTACAGGGACTCCTGTGGCTTCAATAACCTCTTTTGCCGAATCTATGACCTCGGGGCCTATACCATCCCCCCGAATCAATGTTATATTATATGTCATATATTTTCCCCTTTCACCATTGTATCTAGGATTTCATCCAATTCAGAAGGCCACCTGCCATCAATATATCCCTTTGCCTCTCTGTGATATCCAATAGTAGATCGTATCTCTCATCCTTAGTCCTGTTTTCCATAGTTATTTTACCATCTTCAAGCCGATCCAATAAATTCTCTATTACGAGTTCATCCAATGTATCTATGCCATCAAAATCGGATGGGTTGTCAAATATCAATGGTAGCATACCGTTGTTTATCAGGTTCTCCCTGTGTATCCTCGCAAAGGATTTGGCTATCACCATCCTTACCCCTAGGTATAATGGGACTAGGGCTGCATGCTCTCGACTAGATCCCTGACCATAGTTCAATCCTGCAATTATAATGCCTCCGTCATTCTCCCTAGCCCTTGTTGGGAATTCTGGGTCACAAGGCGTCATGCAATAGTTGGCTAGATGAGGGATATTGGACCTATAGGGCAGAAGACTAGCATTGGAGGGCATTATATGATCCGTAGTTATATCATCCCCTACCTTAATAAGTACTCTACCCATTAATTCATCCTTTAACGCATCGGCCTTTGGAAACGGCTTTATATTAGGTCCTCGAACTATATCCACATCCCCACTATCCTTTATCGGTTCCACAATTAGGTTATCATTTATCTTAAACTCCTCTAAATCCCCCATGTCTAGATCCCATACATCGTAGTATATGGGGTTGGTAATATATCCCTTAATAGCCGATACCGCAGCAACCTCCGGGCTCGATAGATATACATCGGCGGAAGGAGTGCCCGATCTTCCTTTGAAATTTCTATTGAATGTCCTCAGCGATACCCCATCGGTGTGCGGCGCCTGCCCCATGCCTATACAGGGCCCACATCCGCATTCCAATATCCTAGCCCCAGCCGCAATCAACTTGGATAACGCTCCATTTTCAGCTAAGGTGTTCAGTACCTGTTTTGAACCCGGTGATATCACCAATGAAACATCTTCAGCTACTGTATTCCCGTCTAATATCTTAGCAACTTTGATCAAGTCCATATAGGATGAATTGGTACAACCTCCTATAGCCACCTGATCGACCTTTATATCCTTCAGCTTAGATACAGGTACCACATTCCCGGGGCTATGGGGACAGGCCACCATGGGCTCCAGTTCATCTAGGTCTATGATTATCTTATCATCGTAGATGGCCCCCTCGTCTGCTACTATTTCCCTGAAATCTTCCTCCCTTTTCTGTGCCCTTAGGAATCTATAGGTCATATCATCGGAAGGAAATATGGAAGTGGTGGCCCCGAGCTCCGCTCCCATATTGGTTATGGTGGCCCTTTCGGGCACGGATAGATATCCCACGCCTTCCCCGGTATATTCAAATACCCTATTGAGCCCGCCCTTAACTCCTGCCTCCTCTAGCACCTTCAATATTATATCCTTAGCTGCAACACCTGGATTCAACCTACCCCTTAACTCGACCTCCACCACCTGGGGCATAGTCAAAAAGTATTCTCCACCCGCCATAGCTACTGCAACATCTAATCCGCCAGCCCCTATAGCCAACATCCCCAAACCTCCACAAGTTGGACTATGGCTATCGGAACCCAGCAGAGTATCACCCGGCACTCCAAACCTCTCTAGATGTACCTGATGACATATCCCATTCCCGGGTCTTGAAAAATATATGCCATGTTTTTTAGCTACCGTCTTTATATAGAGGTGATCATCTGCATTTTCCGGTCCGGCCTGCAGCATATTATGGTCTATATAGGCTACGGACTTTTTTGTTTTAACCCTATCTATATCTAAGGCTTCAAACTGGAGATAGGCCATGGTACCTGTAGAATCCTGGGTTAATGTCTGATCTATCCTTATGCCTATCTCCGTTCCCTTTTCCAAGTTTCCAGTTACTATATGATCTTTAATTATCTTTTCTGTTATTGTAAGCTTCATACTTATACCCCCATCTGTATTTTAAATTGCCTCTGTCTTCTTATCATCTAATATATTCGGTATATATCTAAATACCAGATCCTCTAATTCATCATTTCTAATCTTGGTAGTCCTTCCATTGGCATATTCCTCATCTACCCATTTTTTAATCGGCAGTATCCTCATGTCGTTTTTATCTATACTATTGTTATCATTCAATTTGAAATAACCGTTTATCCAAGCTGCAATACCAGCCAATCCAGAATATGGATTTACAGCTACTAGAAGTGGGGTGCCCAATACCTTTTCGGTATCGAAGCTATTATATATCTCCTTGTTCTTCAGCAGCCCATCCGCATGTATTCCCGCCCTAGTCAGATTGTATTCGCTCCCTACAAAAGGGGTACGGGGTGGTATTGAGTATCCTAATTCCCTTTCGAAGTAGTCAGCTATTTCGGGAATAATTTTCAAATTCATGCTCTTGGTGGTTCCCTTTATCTGCGCGTATTCGAATAGCATACTCTCTAGGGGACAATTCCCAGTTCTTTCGCCGATCCCAAATAGGGTGGCATTTACGGATGAACCACCATATAACCAGGTGCTAGTAGAATTGGTAACAACTGCATTAAAGTCATTATGTCCATGCCATTCGATAGCTTCAGAGGGCACACTGCAATAATATCTCAACCCATGAATTATGGCCGGTATCGACCTGGGGAGCTCTACTCCCATGTAGGATACACCTAAACCCAATGTATCACAGGCCCTTATCTTCACCGGCATATCGTATTTTTCGGATAGTTTCATGAGGTTCCTTGCCAACGGCACAACAAACCCCATAAAATCAGCCCTGGTTATATCCTCTAAATGACATCTTGGTATTATTCCATTATCCAAGGCAGCTTCCGCAATGGATAGATATCTATTCATCGCTTCCTTCCTGTTCATATTCAATTTGTGGAAGATATGATAGTCGGAACAGGACATCAGTATCCCCGTTTCCTCAATCCCCATATCCTTAACCAGTTTGAAATCATCCTCATGCGCTCTGATCCAGGAGGTTATCTGTGGAAACTCATATCCCCTATCCATGCATTCTCTAACTGCCTCTCTATCCTTAGATGAATATAGGAAGAATTCCGTCTGCCTTATAATCCCGGAACCATTATCTAGCCTATTAAGATAATCATATATATCTACTATCTGCTCTACCGTCATGGGAGACATGGATTGTTGTCCATCCCTGAAGGTGGTATCCGTAACCCATATATCCTCCGGTATATTCATTGGCAGTTGGATACTATTGAATTTAATTTTTGGTATTTCGGAATAAGGAAATACATTTTTAAAGAGATTTGGTCTTAAAGTATCAATTCCGTCATAGTTCATGAATTTTCCCCCTTAGCATTTTATTTACCTATTGCAAGTTTATGTTATCAATCCTTCATTTATGTCTAGGGTCGTATATGTCATCCCCATTGGAAATTAATCTATTATACCGATTACTAGTAAATTAAATATAGCTATGCGCCCTATAGCCCTGTCCGTACCTGCAATATATTGATTCGGTTCATATGTTGTGTTTTATATGGAATATGACATTGTAGATTATTCTAGCATAAGGGAAAGGATTTTGCAATATGTTTTTGCAAGTTATTATATTAAACTTGCAATTTCTATAGCGTTTTACCTTTATTTTTATTTTTGTAAAATAATGTTGACAAGGTATGGGTTTGATAGTATACTAAACAGTAATATTTTAATACGATCGAGTAAAGATGGAGACAAAAATACCTAGGCATCGATTACAGGGAATCCGGGTTAGTGAGACCGGATATCGATAAGGTATATAATGATCACTCCTGAACTGCCGAATTGAAGTATAGTAGATGAGGCCGGGAATCCGATGCGGATTCTGCCACCGTTATATGGCTATGGTTCAAGAATGTTTAATATGGCATTCTTTGACCTGAAGAGGCAATCCAATAAAGTTGATTGCAACCTGGAGTGGTACCGCGGGAATAACCTCGTCTCTAGAGCATGGTTCTATGCTTTAGAGACGAGGTTATTTTATATCCCAGGATGGGGGATCTAACTTGAACCTATTAAAATATAATATCAAATTTATCCTGCAAGGGGGATTGTATAATGAATGGTTTATTAGCTTTAACTGTACTTTGCGTAATCTTTGCCGTTGGAGATATCGTATCGGCAAAGACCAAATCCATACTTTCGATGCTATTTGTTTCATCTGTTATTCTTTTAATTGGTTTCTGGGTAGGGTTACCCACTACAATCTTTGATGATGCAGCATTATTAAAAATCGGCGGAATATTAATTGCTTTCTTAATTACCCATATGGGAACCCTAATGAGCTTTAAAGATCTTAAGGCTCAGTGGAAGACAGTGGTCATTGCTATAGGGGCAGTTGCTGGAATAGGTGTCTTTCTATTTCTAGTAGGTCCGCCTCTATTGGGGAAGGAATATGCAATAGCAGCAGCACCTCCTGTATCCGGAGGGGTTGTAGCAGCCATAATGATGGGCGAGGCTGCCAAGGCAAAGGGGCTTGATTCGCTAGCAGTTTTTGCAACATTGATAGTAGTAGTCCAGGGCTTTTTTGGCTTCCCCGTGGCTTCTATATTATTGGGTAAGGAAGCTAGAAAAGTACGCGATGAATTCAGAGAAAATGGTAGCGTTGTGGAATCGAAGGTTGTATCCAGTGGAACCTCAGATGTGGTACTAGGGGAAAAGCCTAAGTTAATACCACCCTTCCCTGCATACCTTCAGACTCCATATGTTCTATTAGCAAAGCTAGGGATAGTTGCTGTAATAGGGTTTCAGCTGGCACATCTTCTCAATGATATAATAAATCCAAATGTAATGTGCCTGATCGTTGGGGTTGCCGCAAAGGAACTAGGCTTCCTCGAAGAGGATATCATGACAAAGGCAAATGCATTCGGTCTTGCCATGGTAACCCTTGTAGCCGTTATATTCTCCAGCCTTACCCAGGCTAGCCCACAGATGCTTGCAACCCTAGTGTTCCCCCTAGTAGGTAGCCTATTGCTAGGTTTAGTTGGAATCCTAATAGTATGCTCCATATTGGGCAAAATCCTCGGATATTCCAAGGAGATGGCTATATCTATCGGTGTATCCGCATTATTCGGCTTCCCGGGAACCTTTGTAATTTCCAATGAGGTAGCCCAAGCGGTAGGGGAAACCGAAGAAGAAAGGGAAGTGATTCTAGATGCGATATTACCTAAGATGTTGGTCGCAGGATTCATGACCGTTACAATTTCATCGGTAATACTTGCGGGTATTATGGTGAATTTCATGTAGTTTGATATTTATTTGCTATTATTTACAATAGGGAGGAATTGATTATGTCTAGTAAGACTCTATACAAAGGATTTACAATGATCGATGGTACTGGGGGGAAACCTGTATCCAATGCGTGGTTTCTGGTGGAAGACCGGACCTTGGTCAAGATCGGTAAAGGAGATGAATTGTCATCAACAAAAGATGTTAATGTGGTGAATTTGGATGGTAAGGTGGTTATGCCCGGTTTAATCAACTCCCATGTGCATATTACAATGGAACCGGTAGGAGATCCCTTTAGTTTGCTAATGTCCGAAAGCCTTGCAAAGACCGCATTGAGGGGAGTAGCTAATTTGAAGAAGCACCTCTTAGCTGGCACAACCTATTTTCGCGATCTAGGTGCCCCTGGCGGGGTAGATTTGGCATTATGGGATAGCGTCAATGAGGGGCTTATCCAGGGCCCAGAGTTTCTAGCATCCTGCAAAGTTGTCACTATGACCGGTGGCCATGGCTGGCCAATGGGTAGGGAGGCCGATGGTCCAAATGAAACGATGAAAGCGGCTAGAGAGCAGCTTAAGGCCGGAGCAGATGTTATAAAGATAATGGCGACCGGCGGTGTCATGACCGAGGGGGTTGAACCAGGTTCGCCACAGCTTTCTATGGAGGAGATGAAAGCGGCAGTAACAGAAGCACATAAAGCGGGTAAGAAAACCGCTAGCCACGCCCAGGGAACCGAAGGTATAAAGAATGCCATATTAGCTGGAATCGACTCTATAGAACATGGTATATTCCTCGATGATGAAACTATTGAATTGATGATAGAAAAGGGAGTATATCTAGTTCCTACATTGGTTGCCCCATATTTTATAGTTGAATATGGAGTAGAGGCAGGTGTACCAAAACAAGCTGTGGATAAATCCGAAATGGTTATGGGAAGCCATATGGAAAGCTTTAGAAAGGCTCATGAAGCCGGAGTTAAGATAGCCATGGGTACAGATGCAGGTACTCCCTTTAACTTCCATCATGCCGCTCCCCATGAACTTAAATTGATGATGGATTGCGGAATGACGGCTATGGAAGCATTGGTCTCATCCACCAAGATTTCAGCAGAATTATTAGGAATTGACGAAGAGTATGGAACTTTAGAAGCAGGTAAATTTGCAGACTTCCTAGTATTGGATGAGAATCCATTAGATAATATGGATACATTGCTCGATATCAATAGCGTATATAAATTCGGTGAACTTGTAAAATAGAAAAATAATTAATTAGTTTATATGTCGAACATAAAAGCATCCCGATTTCCCTGCTTGTGGGAACTAGGATGCTTTTATTTCTATAGCTGGATCTCGGATATCCTATTCTATATAGATTATTATGGTCTCCCTCTTTGGCTTACATCCCTTTTCACCAGCCTGTAAGGTTAATATATGAAACCCCCTATCCAATGAATTATCCAATTCCAATGATAGGATAGATGTACTTTCACAATATTCTGGAATATGGGGTATACCGTCTATTATTATCGTCATGCTATTATAATCCAGGTTTACGGTTGAATCCTTCTCTATTCTGGCATCAATTGATAGATTTTTCCTGGAAAGCATTTCACCCATATCATATAAATGATGAATTTCAAGTCTGGATTTAGGGTAATAATCCCCTTCCGCGATTTCCTCCACTTCTCTCAATACTCGCAAGGTATTTCCACCTAGGACCTTCCTTATATCTTCTCTCGAATATCCCCTATCCACCAACTCCTCTGTAATCTTATACATCTGCGATGAATCCTCTATATCTGCGGGTAATGTTGCACCATCAAAATCCGAGCCGATCCCCACATGATCTATTCCTATTAAACTTACCGCATAATCTATATGATCTATATAATCCCGAATATAAGCAGATTTTTCCGGATATCCATCTATTAAAAACTCGGGATATAAAACTATACCTATTACTCCCCCATTTTCAGCTAACGCCTTTAACTGAGAATCGTTCAAGTTTCTAGGATGATTTCTTAGGGCATATACGCCGGAATGGCTAGCCATTATCGGAGCCTTCGTATTCTCTACTATATCCCAAAATGTGCTTTCAGCCATATGAGAGACATCCACAACCACCCCTAGACGGTTCATCTCCTCCAATATAATCCTTCCTAATCCGGTTAGCCCCCCCTTGGAAGGCGTAGCATCCGGATCTCCATATACCCTATCTACCCCCTCCCCTAGCGCATTCGATGTATTCCATGTGAATCCAAATACCTTTATCCCCAGATCGTAATACTGCCCCATAAGCCCCATTCCATTTTCCTCATTCAAAGAATATCCACCCTCAATGGTGGGTATGGCAGCTATCTTGCCTGACCTGACCAGCATTTCAATATCTTCCACTGTCCTCGCTATTGCAAATGTGTCCGGATTTTTATTTTCAGTCCAATAAAGCGCATTTATAGATGATAGCGTTCTATCTATATTTGCGGGAATATCCTCATAACATTCCTCATTATATGCTGCAAAAAACAGTGCATCTATACCCCCATCCAGTAATTTCGGTATATCTATATGATTATCTGTACTCTCTCCTATATTCACCTTGGGCAATCCAGTATCTTCATCAGTTATCTTCAACATGGTATCATTATGACTATCCATTACCATGGAATTGAAATGGATATCCTGGGCTTTTAATATCTTATCCAATCCTACAAACGCCAGGAATAAGGGGGATAATAGGACTAGAATTAATAATAAATATATCGTATGCAATATAACCCTCCTAGGCAATAATTATTATATCGATAATATTATTCCTCATAATCATTTATATATAATCCACGTAATTTTATTCATTCCAGTTATTATTATATTATGAAAACTAATTTATACAAGATGACCTTATAGCCTTATAAGGCTATAAGGATAGAGTAACCTATCCTCATAACGGGTATAATGCTACCATATTATGGGGTAATTCATCTGTACGGTTTGCAACAACCTAGATACTATGTTATACTCATTGAATATAGACAAGTTCAAATAGTGGATTGCATCGCTTAATTCCTAATTATCAGGAAACGGGGGAACCAACTATTGGGGTGAATCATATACTGAGGAGCTTCCCTTTTGCTCTAACCCGACAGCTAACCTCGTAGGCGTTTAAAGGGAGTTATATC
>JAAYRM010000178.1 GCA_012518745.1 Tissierellia bacterium | reverse complement strand
CTAGTCTTAAAAGATGGGGATTACGAATTATATGATGAGGTTAACGATATAATAGATAAGGACTTTTTTAATGAAGTTATAAAGGAAATCGGTAGTGAAAATATTAGTAAGGATGATTTATTAATTAGTACATTGATAGTTATAGCACCAAGGAGATTAAGAATACATTTGAATCAAAGGGATAGAAATAATGATCTTACAAAGATCATTGTAAGGGTATTTCAGGATAGGGTATATTTCTGCTATGGATGTAATAAATGTAATAAGCATACAAGAATAAAAGGATACTGATGAGTTTTTAGGAGTTGATTTTTTTCAACTTCTTTTTTGTATTGCTATATCTACAATCATATTTCAAAAAAGAGATATAAATGATATTATTATATAGGATGAATACGGATAGAATTTATGGAGGTATACATATGAACAAGGAAATAGTAAAGCCAGCTATATTACCTGGGTTTATGGAATTAATTCCGGCTGATCAGATATTATTTAATAGGATGAAGGATATCATTAGGGATAACTATGAGCGATACGGATTTTTACCGATCGATACTCCGGTGATGGAGAGAGCGGAGGTATTATTGGCCAAGGGTGGGGGCGAAACCGAACAGCAGATATATGAGTTTACAAAGGGTGATACGGATATTGCATTGAGATTCGACTTGACTGTGCCCTTAGCAAGATATGTGGCTCAACATTTTTCAGAACTGACCTTTCCGTTTAAAAGATACCATATAGGAAAGGTATACAGAGGTGAAAGAGCCCAAAGGGGAAGGTTTAGGGAGTTTTACCAATGCGATATAGATATAATAGGAAATGGCAGTCTGGACATTATAAATGATGCGGAAATACCGAGCATAATATATTCCACCTTTAAGGATTTAGGGTTTGATAACTTCACAATTAAGATAAATAACAGAAAGGTGCTTAAAGGCCTGTTTGAATGGTTGGGAATTAAAGATTCTACCATGGTATTAAGATCGATAGATAAGTTGGAGAAGATAGGAATAGAAAAAGTGAAGTTAGAGTTAGACGAACAGGGCATCGCTGAGGATGCTATGAACAAAATAATTGAATTTATACAGATAAGCGGGACAAATGAAGAGAAGCTTGAAAGATTGAGTCTATTAGAAATCGATAACGATAAATTCAATGAAGGCCTAGAGGAATTAACCATTGTTAACAGGTACATAAAGGCCTTCGGGGTTCCTATTGACAATTATATTATAGATCTAACCATAGCTAGGGGTCTGGATTATTATACAGGCACCGTATATGAAACCTTTTTAGATGATTACACCGATATTGGTAGCATATGTTCCGGCGGTAGATATGATGATCTGGCAAGCCACTATACCAAGCAAAGATTACCGGGGGTTGGAATATCCATAGGACTTACTAGGTTGTTCTATCAACTATATGAGGCTAATCTATTGAAGGTTAAGGAAGCAGCGTCTATAGAGGTGATAGTCATACCGATGAAGGGTTGTTTGGATAAATCGATTGAGATCTCGAATAATTTGAGAGATGGGGGGATTCGCACCCAGATATATTTAGAAAAGGGTAGGTTGGGGAAAAAATTTGGATTTGCGGATAGATTAAACGTTCCATACGTATTGCTAATAGGTACAGAGGAGATAGAGAAGGATAGATATACCTTGAGGAATATGAGGACTGGAGAACAAACTATGCTATCTATTGATGATATAGTATCCAAACTAAGGGGTTAGCATAAATATTTCTTGACTATTTGGGTATATATATCTATAATATGTAATTAAACCAAATAATAAACGGCGAGGAAGGGAACAGTAGGTTATCCGATTCATTCAGAGAAAAGATGTCTTGGCTGAGAACATCTTCATGATAGGAATAGCTGAAGACCACCCCGGAGCCATATCCTGGATTCT
>JAAYRM010000177.1 GCA_012518745.1 Tissierellia bacterium | reverse complement strand
CACCACATCCCTAGTAAATAATATGGATAATATGAATTTGGGCAATGCCATCTGCCTTTTAATACGGAAAGGCTCCTGTATAAGCCTATAAAGCCACTCCAATCCTAGCCTCTGCCATATCTCAGGTGCTCTATTCACCTTTCCCGCCAATACATCCAAGGTC
The DNA here is from genome assembly GCA_012518745.1 of Tissierellia bacterium. Taxonomy (GTDB): domain Bacteria; phylum Bacillota; class Clostridia; order Tissierellales; family Tepidimicrobiaceae; genus DUNJ01. Next base: position 5,257 of record JAAYRM010000177.1, on the reverse strand, counting down.
CCCCCATTGCCTATGGCTATCTTACAGGGAAGCCTCTGCCTATTGCTATGTATCCATATCTCCTGCCCTGGAAACCCAAGTCCCACAAATATTATATCCGGCTTAGCCTTCCCAATTGTCCTGATGATTTCCTCTTCTTCTGGGCCATTATCGACACCTCTATGAGTACCCTCAAAATAGCCATGATGATATCCCACCAATCTTATATTGGGATATTCCCTCGATATATTTTCCCCAGCCTTTTTAGCCACTCCATCCTCTCCGCCCAATAGGAATAGGCTATATCCGTTTTCATCCGCTATCTTCAATAGGTTTACGGATAGATCGAATCCAGTAACCCTTTCCTTGAGGGGTCTTCCACCTATTCTTGAGCCGTATATAAGGCCTATGCCATCGGGGGTTATAAGATCTCCGGAGTTTATTATCTCTCTGATCCCCTCATCTTCCTTGGCCCTCATAACTACCTCCGTATTTGGAGTATATATCGTATTCAATTCATCTCCCTTTAACCAATCTTTCAATATATCAATGGCCCCATCCATGTTTATATTGTCTATTCGAACCCCAAATATACCTATGTGCTCCAAATCATCACCCGCTTATAAATCAATTACGCTCGCTCTGTCCCATATCGTCCTCCGTATCTGCAATTCTTAAAAGGATCAATAAAAGTCCAATCATGATCCAAAAGGTTGCTATTATCTTGGGCATATATAGGATGTTCTCTACCAATCCATGGAATAGGATTCCAGCTAGCCCCGCCAACAATCCCCCCGCCATAACCTTTGCATACCTATCCTCCCCACCTATAAGTCTTTTGATAGAATACTTAAATAAGGTAAATATGAGGAATATCAATATAATCAGTCCCACTATACCCGTTTCCCCAAGTGTTTGAAGGTATGTATTATGGATATGATAATAACCACCCATATGGCCTGCATAAGAGCTATATACCATTCTGAAGGGAATATAGCCAAAACCTACTCCTATTAACCAATTCCTATGAATTATTCCCAATGCAGTCTGCCACATATTTACCCTAGATATACTAGAGAAATCCTTGAATTCCCAGATACTTAATAACCTGTTAAATATCCGCTCGGGCAATGTATATACCATAATAGTTGCCAACGGAATGGCCAATAATAATAGCCTTCTTTCCACCAACAATGCAAATATCAATGCCCCAAAAGCCATGCCGAGCCAACCACCCCTGGATAATGTCAGCATAAGCGATAGCAGTAGTATTATGGTAGTTGCAAAGAAAAAAATCTTCTTAAACAACCTCTTGGAATACCAGAATAGGGCCAAAGATATTGGAATTGTCATAACTAGATACTCCGCCAATATATTGGGGTTTCCAAATGCCGAATATATTCTTATATTTATCTCTGGATTCCTTATAAGATCTACCCAACCAGCCTCCATCTTAACCCCTTCCTTATATTGCAATAGCCCCTGTATTCCTACCAATGCAGCGGCTATTATCAAACAGGTTATAAGTATATTGAAATCCTTCTTGGTCTTGATGGTATTTACCAATACGAATATAAACCCTATGGCTGTAAGGTGAAATGCTAAATCCCTGAAGCTCCCATATATATCTATGGATGTTATAGTGGATATCAATATGAATATTATAAACAGTATTATTGGAATATCCATGGGCTCCTTCTCCAAAGGCCGAACCCCTTTGAATAGCATTTCAAATAGATAGACCCCCACCATAAGGCCCATAAATATGAGGTTCAAAGTATAATCCCAAAATGGCAATGTAATTATGCTTACTAGAACCCCTATCCTTATATCCTTCAATATGGAGATGAATCCCAGGAAACCTATTAATAGACTTGCAAAATATTTCAAAGGCAATTTCCAATATAATAGTAAAAATATGATGCCGAAGGCTATGGGAAGGATATTTCTCTTCCTTATGCTATCTACCACCATTGATCCACTCCCTCATCTATTATGAATATATTCCTGATAAAATTGAATACAAAACTCCCATCCAATACATCCTTATAGCTAGTCTTACACCCGGCGATAGTGATCATTATGAATATGATAGGAAGTATGTAGTATTCATAAGCGCCGATACCACGAGCTAAATTAATAGCCATTATTCCCACCCCGAGTATAACCGAGAATATAGATATGGTTACTTGCAAATTCCGTCCATATCCAAATAGGCTATGCATTAAATTATATACTAGGCTACCTTTCAGTATATTGTCCATGCCAATTTCTATGGTATTGATCAATCCATTTACCCAATCTACACCCCTGCAATATAGTTCATATATGAGGCCTTCCTCTATCAAATTCCTATCAGATGTTAATAATTCCACCACCTTAGAACCCTTGGATAGCCTCTTGAAGCCTATAACGATAAAATCCCTAATCCTCCTCAATGCGCTATACCTATATATCCCTCTTAACATCTTCCAGGTCCTTGCCAATATCCCGATAACTACGCTATTATACATAGAACCACCTCGGTTTCCTAATCTATCTTAAGCGATAATACCTTTCCACTGAATTCCACATTCTTATTCTCAAACTTAAATGAACTATCCACCCTCGTCTGCTCCCCCCCAACCAATACTGCATTGGGGTCATCGTGTACATTGGATTCTACAACCAATATTACGGTATACTTCCCCGAAACCTCCTTCATTACGGTACTTCCATCCTTAGCCTTAGCCGGTTGTTTGAAGGGTTCCACTTGCTTATCCACTATGTCACCAAACTTTACATCCTTGCCATAATGGTACATGGGATCACCCACCGACAATGCCTCCACTATGTTCTTCTTTACATCCGAAACCTCCACCTCGATTATGGCGGGCTTGGTCCCCTTTAGGCTAATACCCCTACCCATCCTCCTAGCTCCTCCCACCACCAATAGCATTATTAGCAGGATCACCCCTAGGTCTATTATGTTTATGAGCCCAAATAACTTGCCCTTCTTATCTATTACCTTCATATCCCCTACCCCCTATATCCAATATTCGTTCATATATAGCATGATGCTCCTCCGCCATCTTCCGTGCTGAGAAGTTGAGCCTTAAGGTTTCGTATAGATTCTTCCCCATAATGCTCATCCTATCCTCATCCCCCATAAGGGATATTATATTCTTAGCCAACGATTCCCAATCCCCCACCTCTATCAGATAACCACTATATCCATCCTCTATGAGTCTATGGATACCACCAACATCTGTGCTGATGGTTGGCTTTTTAAGCCTGGCCCCTTCCAAAAGTACATATGGAAAGCTTTCACTGATAGAGGTGAGTACATTTATATCTATTGCATTGAAGAAGGAATATTCATCTTCCACAAAGCCTAGGAAATGGATATGCTTCTCCAAATCCATATCGATAACCAAGTTTTTAAGCCTTGCCTCATCATTTCCGGTTCCTGCGATTAAAAACAATGCATCTTCCCTATGCTCTAAGATTTTGGCTGCAGCCCTTATAAAGGTCTTATGATCCTTCACCTGATCCAACCTTCCCATAATGCCTATTATAACCCTTTCATTCCCCTCAATACCATATCTTTGTAAAAATTGATCCCTTGATATATAATCCATCAGTGCATCCATATCCACCCCATTATATATGGTGAATATCCTATCCTCGGCAAAATTCCTATCTATTAGCATCGATTTAAAGGCATCGGATACAGCCATATAGTAATCCAACCTCTTCAATGCCAATGCGTTCAATGGCGTATATATCAGCCTCTTATAGGAGTTGTCCTTAAAATCCAGCTTATAATCGCTATGTATAGTCGTGATTATGGGGATATCTATCAGTTCCTTCAATATGGCCCCTATGAAATTGGCCCTAGCCCCATGGCAGTGGATTAAATCATAGCCCTTCTGCTCTATCTCATCCCTGATCCGCCCTATTATGGATAGGTCCATCCGGCTCTTCTGCTCCAATACCTCTATATCTATGCCGGCCTCCAATGCCTCCCTATGAAATACGCCATCCATGAAGCATATGATCCTGGTATCTATTATCCTATTCAATTCCTTAACCAGGGATATTACATGGGTCTTAGCCCCGCCGGTATCCCCGCCGCTGATCAGATGAAGCACCTTCAATCCATTCAAATATCCCCAACCCCTTTTCTAGCTACCTAATTCCCTATATAATCCATATGTGTCCTTTAGCATATTCTCCTGGGAGAAATGCTCTTCCACTATATTCCTACAGTTTTCCCTCATATGCCTGTATTCACTCCTACTATTATACAGTTCAACAATGGCTTTAGCAAATACTTTTTCATCCCCAAAGGGCACCAATATCCCACAATTACCCTTTTCAAATATCTCCGGAACCCCACCTACATGGGTTGCCACTACCGGAACCCCACAGGACAATGCCTCCAATATGGAGAAGGATATGGCCTCCATCTTGGAGGGGGATATATATATATCGGTGGCGGATAATATCCTTATTATATCCCCTGTATATCCTAGAATCATGATCTGCTCATCAAGTCCATATTCCTCCATCATATCCTCAATGGTATCCCTTTCCTTCCCTTCCCCTAATAATAGGGCCCTGAAATTGGGGATATATTCCTTTAATTCCTTCAGTGCATCCATCAGAAAACTATGTCCCTTCTCCTTATGGAATCTAGCTATGGTGGTCAATAGAAGGGTATCGCTTGGTACGGATAATTCCTCCCTTATACCATTTTCTATATATTTAAAATATTTGGTATCCACCCCATTGTATATCACCTGGGTTATATCTTCAGATATCCCTTCCTCTATGATGGAAGCCTCCACGGCTTTTGAAACACATATTATTCTATCGATAAATGATGAGAATATCCTATTCAAAAACCTTATAATCCAATTATTCTGCTGTATGAGGTGGGCTGTCCATATGATCCTAATCCTTGGATTGAATAGCTTGGAAAGTACGGCTATGTAGTTTTCCCTTAGGAAATGGGCCTGTATAATATCTATATCCTTTTCCTTGCAGTAGGTTGCAATCCTTCTGGCTGCCCCGATATCCAATATATGCCTCATCCTCACTGTCTCTATATCTCCAGTTCGTTCCTCCAACCTATCATGTGCAGAACCCCTATGGTTGCAGATTACATGGATGGATATATCCTCCTCCGGATTATCTAGCATATTATATAGGTAGGTTTCAGCCCCACCCCTTTCCATGCTAAATATCATATGTAGTATATTCAAGTTCATTCACTCCCTTTAATAACCTGCTT
>JAAYRM010000176.1 GCA_012518745.1 Tissierellia bacterium | reverse complement strand
TCATCTATGATTCCGTCAAATTCAATCTTGGCACTGATGCTACAATTGGAACTTAGCCTCCTAGGAACGGGCATTAATTCGCAATCGATATCATCCTTCTTACATTTTCTTTGAAATTTGATAGCGCCTGAATGCGTAAAGAACAATACTACGTATTCCATATCTATCTTCTGGCCTCTATCAAATATGTATCCTCATCTTCTTTAATGACCGTGGAATATCCAGAATGATTTAAAAACCTTTCTACATTCTCTCTTGCGGTATTATTATCTACTACTATATCCAATCCATCCGGGTGATTATCCAATGCCTTTTTTGTCATCAATACCGGTTGAGGACAGCTCATACCAGAAGTATCAATCTTCTCCATTATATATTCCCCCTTACGATTTACTTTTAACTACCTTGCCTGATTTCGCCATAGCCCGGCCTTCCGAATTTACATAGGATACGATTCCAATAAAGACGAAGCATATTATTGCAGCTATCTTGCCATTTAAGGTTACGCCTTCCCCGCTGGATGCTAGACCAAAATTATGGGATATGGCCGCCCCCACAAACATCCCCATTATGGTAACGACCGAATCTATATTTCCCTCACCAGCCAAGATCAATTGCCTTAAGGGGCATCCTCCTAATAGTACCGAACCCCAGCCAACTATCGCCATGCCCAAGAAATTCCATAGACTATTTGTATGGGCTATGGGTTGATCTTGAAATCCTATGTTCAGAAATCCAAATGCTAAATTTGCAGCAAAGCTGAAGACTATTATTGCGATAAATCCCAATAGAAGGTGATTATCTCTGAATAGAATCATATCCCTGGTGCCACCAACCATGCACAACCTAGTTCTTTGTCCCAATATTCCTACTATCAATCCTGCGATAAGGGCTATTATTATAGGTGCTCTTAATGAGCCCGGTCCCTGTTCGCTAAAGAATATGAAGGCTGGTGCAATAATGAGTAATATAAGGAATCCTATATTGACAACTGGGAAAACATAGCCCTCTATGCTTGTCATCTTGTAATTTCTTTTAAGGCTAAATCCTCTATCCAAGAACTGCACACCTACGAATATCCCGGCGATAAATCCGGCTATCCCGAATATGGCGTTTAGATCCCCGCCTCCAAGTCTTAGAACCATCCTCAGTGGGCATCCTAAAAATATCAATGCTCCTATCATAACAGCTATTGCCAACATGAACCTTATAAATGGGGCGGAACCTCCCCTCGATTCAAATTCCTTGTTCTTAACCGATATTAAAAATGCACCTAGGACAAGTCCTATTATCTCTGGTCTTATGTATTGAACTACCTCTGCCCTATGTAAGCCCATACCCCCTGCCATATCCCTTAGAAAACAAGCGATACAGAATCCCATATTTCCGGGGTTTCCAAAGTATACCAACAGCACGGATATTATGCCTACAACTCCCCCCGCTAAGATCATCTTCTTTTTCCCTTCCATTCTCATTCCCCCTTAATTCTCTACTTATCTATAGCTTAACAATGCTAGTTTTTTAAGTAAAATAGATTATATTAATACTTCGAAGCCCAACTATAGGCAAAACTAATAGTCGTTGTTTTAGATATTTCAAAGCCATATAATGGTTATGTACCAACTAAAATAAAAGGGATGATATTATGGATTGTGTTTATTTGGATAATGGGGCTACTGCCTATCCTAAAGCTCCCGGCGTGGCTGAGAGCATGTCGGATTACATTTTAAATGTCGGAGTTAATATAGGCCGTGGAGCCTATGATATGTCCTATGAAGCTGAAAATATAATATATGAAACACGAGAGCTTGTATGTAAGTTATTCGATTTCGATAAACCCGAGAATGTGATATTTACTAAAAACATAACCGAAAGCTTGAATATATTGATAAAGGGATTATTGCAAGAAGGGGATCATGTGATATTATCCTCTATGGAACATAATGCGGTTATGAGACCTTTGAATTCCCTGAAAGATAGGGTAGAATATACCAAGGTTCAATGCAATGAATTTGGGGAACTAAATGTGGATGATATCCTACCATGGATTAAACCCAATACTAAAGCGATAATCATGACCCATGCTTCAAATGTTTCCGGTACCATCCTAGATTTAGAAAAGGTAGGGCAAATTTGCAAGGAATATGATATATTCTTTATAATAGACAGTGCTCAGACGGCTGGATTCTTAGATATTGATTTTAATAAATTGAATGCCGATGCTATTGGATTTACAGGTCATAAGAGCCTATTGGGTCCCCAAGGGATTGGGGGATTTGTAATCAATGATAGATTGGCTGATTCTATGGATAGCTTTATGGAAGGTGGAACCGGAAGCCTATCCGATGCGGAAATCCAACCTGAATATATGCCCGATAAATTCGAATCAGGAACCTTGAATATTCCAGGTATATATGGATTACATGCATCCCTTAAGTACCTATTGGATATGGGAATACATAATATTCGAGAGAAAGAAACCTATTTACTCGATAAACTTTTGGAGCCACTACTCAATATGGATCAGATTAAGCTGATTGGCCCTAGGACATCAAATGGGAGAACCCCTGTATTGTCGGTGGATTTCCCCGATGGCGATAATGGGATGATTGGACATGCATTGAGCAAGGAATATGGAATTATGACTAGGACAGGTATGCATTGTGCACCTTCGGCTCATAAGACGCTGGGCACTTTCCCCCAAGGTACAGTAAGATTTTCCTTGAGCCATTTTAATACATTGAAAGAAATAGAATATACCGTGGATTCTATAAATCGTATAATCAACGGACATTATCTTGAATAAAGGGTGAGAATATCTTGGAATTTAATCAATTGGAGAGTTTTCTAAGCGTGGTTAAGCATAGGAGTTTTTCTAAGGCAGCCAAGGAAATATATATAACACAACCGACTATTAGCAATAATATAAGAAATTTGGAGAAGGAGTTGCAGACTACTCTTTTGGATCGTACCAGTAAAACCATAACCTTGACGGAGGCCGGTAAGATATTTTATGGATATGCCTTGGAGCTGATCAATATTAGGGATAAGGCTAAATTTGATATTATGGATCATTCCGAGGGAATCGAGGGTGAGATAGGGATATCCGCTAGTTCTATTCCCGAGCAGTATGTTCTACCCCATATAATTAAGGATTTTATAGGGCGATATCCGAGAATCTCCTTTGCTATTACTCAGAAGAATTCCAAAGATATAATCGATGATATTATGTATGGAAAAGAAAACTTTGGGATAGTTGGGGCAAAGTTATCCTCTAGAACGCTTGAATATATAGATTTCTATGAGGATGAACTCGTTCTTGCTGTGCCTAATAATGATAGATATCCTATGGCTGCGGATGAAGCCCTGGATTTAGATTTCATACTCTCGGAAAGGTTCTTATTTAGGAAGGAGAACTCCGGAACTAGGTTGTTTATAGAAAAATGTCTATCCGATAAGGATATAAGCATAGACGATCTAAATATAGTATCCCTGTTAGATAGTAATGAGATGATTAAAAAGATGATAGAGTTGGATCTTGGTATCAGTTTTGTATCCAAGGTTTCGATACAGAATGAAATTGAACTAGGCCTGATCAAGCCCCTCCGGATAGAAGGTTTAACCTTGAGGCGTCAATTCTATTTTGTATATTCTAAGCATAGAACCCTACACCCTATTGTTGAAACCTTTAAGGATTTTTTGATTGAATGGAGGGGGATGTAGGGTTGAGCATAAATAAGCACCCCGCATGAGGTGCTTATAATTCAATAATATCATTTTTTAAGCCATTCATCATTAAAGCGATCCCTAAATTCTTCAAAAACATCCTCAAACCTTGGGAGATTCTCCGCTTTCAATTTCTTTGAAAATTTAATAGCATTATCCGTTGCAAGAGCCGACCAAAAATAACGAATCATTTTTTTAGCACTGAATTCGTTCATTCTTCCTATGGTCAAATTAACTCCATTTTTAATACTTAATGGGGCTTCCTTTGAATTTAGTATAGGACCAAAAACTTTCTCATAAAGAAAATCCATTATCTCTTGTTCCTTTGTCATAAAAATAACCTCCTTATTTTGTCAACATATTTAAAATAAAAATTGTTGTTATCTTTTGATAATGTCATCTCATAATTATCTTTTGATTATGTCAAAGTAATAATATGAGAAACGAGGTGCATTATCTATTGACGAATATTTTCCAAATTTAAAACAGAACAAAAACCCCCCCATAGGAAAGTTAAAGATCTGCTTTCCGGGGAGAGGATTGAGTTATCGTGACCTATTCCTCATCAAGGAGTATTTTGATATAATCCCTTCTTCCGTAAAGAATGCGATAAATACTTACATAGACATCATCCACTTTATAGAAAATGATATATTTACCGCTAATTAAAAATCGGTAATCTGTGACAACGTCAATTTTGGAGGATAGTTCAATACCTATATGTGGAAAATCTTTTAATTTTCCATAACTATCAGCAATTCTTGTAAGCGTTTTTTCTGCAGCACTAGGGTTGTCTAATTCTTTAGAAATATACTCTCTTATTTCTAATAAATCCTTTCTAGCTAAAGGATTTATCCTTAATTTATACATAGGCTATATCCCCAAGTCCCGGTGAACTTCTTCCTCGGATAACCATTCATCGCCCTTCACAATTGCCTTTTGTGCCTCCATTAATTTTGATAATAAT
>JAAYRM010000175.1 GCA_012518745.1 Tissierellia bacterium | reverse complement strand
GCAATGAATTCCAAGGGGAGAGTGCAGAATCTAGGTGGATATTCACTGCAACAGCAGATGAGGCACCGATAGTAGGGCCTGAAAGACCTGCTACAGGCACAAAGGATGTTCAGGTTAAGAAATCCATATTGCCTAGAACTGGGCAACTATCCTTTAAGATATTCTATATTTTAGGCTCCGCAGTTATATTATTGGGAATGGGTTTGATAAAGAGGAATAGGAATAGCTGAGATAAATTCTCAGCTATTTTTAAGGAAAAAATATGAAATAGGTATTGCAAAATCTATACAGATGTATATAATATAATATGAAGGACAAAGAAAGTCAAAGTCAAAGGGGTGATGCCTTGTCAGGTTTGAGTAATATCATTGAAAACTTTATAAAGCAGATGTTAGAAGAGACCGAAAGTGGGATAATAGAGATAGGAAGGAATAATTTAGCTGAACAATTTGGATGTGCACCCTCCCAGATCAACTATGTACTCTCCACTAGGTTTACCCCCTATAAGGGCTATTATATAGAGAGTAGAAGGGGTGGGGGTGGGTATATAAAGATTGTAAAGGTAGGGATAGGCGAAGATGAGGCTATGGAGGAGCTGATAGTGGATACCATCGGGGACTCCATAACCAAGGGCAAAGCATATCATATAGTTGAAAGCTTGATAGAGGAAAAGGTGATCTCCAAGAGGGAAGGTCGATTGATGGTGGCCTCCATAGAAGATATGGCATTGAGGGGAATCGCCGGGGGCAAGAATCGAGTCAGGGCGGATATACTCAGAAACATGCTCCTCGTCCTTATGAAATAGTTAGGAGGGATGAATATGCTATGTCAGAACTGTAATCAAAATAATGCTACTGTTCACTATACCAAGATAATAAATGGAGAGGTGGATGAACTCCATCTATGCGAAGAATGTTCAAAGGGGATAGATGATTTCGATGCATCCTTTTCATTTCATAAATTATTGACCGGTTTGATAGATAGCGTGCAAGCGGAGCCGATAGAAAGGCAAGATGATGATATAAAATGTAAATTCTGCGGGCTAGGATATCGCGAATTTAAAAAGACCGGGCGATTTGGATGTCCGGATTGCTATAATTCCTTTAAATCCAGGCTAATTCCATTGCTAAATGGAATACATGGCCATAATACCCATATAGGAAAGGTACCCAAAAGAGCCAATCAGGAGATCGTAAAGAGGCGGGAAATAGATAGGCTCAGGAATGAACTGGATATATTGGTACGGGAGGAGGCCTTCGAAAAGGCCGCAGTATTGAGGGATAGGATTAGGGAATTGGAAGGTCAGTTAGGTAGGGAATGAGGTGATATAGATGGCGAAATGGCTCAACGATACGGGCTCTGAAAAGGATGTCGTGGTCAGTACCAGGATAAGGATGGCCAGAAACTTAGAGGGATATAGATTTCCACATGGTATGAGCATGGAGGAATCCGAAGAGCTCACCCACGAGATATTGAATACAATGAAGAATTTTTCTGGAAATGGAGATTATAGATTTATAAAGATGAATAATCTAAGCCCCATAGATAAGATGGCATTTATCGAGGGGCATGTGATAAGCCCAGGGTTGATACAGAAACCGGATTATAGTAGCTTTCTATTGAGGAATGATGAAAATGTAACGATAATGATCAACGAGGAGGATCATCTAAGGATACAATCCATATTGCCAGGGCTAAACTTTCAAGGAGGATGGGAGCTCTGCAACGAGATAGATGATTTCCTAGAGGAGAATCTAGATTTCGCCTTTCATGGGGATTTTGGATACCTCACCTGTTGTCCTACCAATGCAGGAACGGGCTTGAGGGCCTCGGTTATGATCCATATACCATCCATAGTCCTAACCGGGTATGCCAATAGCCTAGTGCAGGGGTTGAACAAGATTGGCCTGGCCGTGAGGGGCATATATGGTGAAGGCTCCAAGGCCGTAGGCAATCTATATCAGGTATCCAATCAAACGACATTGGGAGATAAAGAGGAAATTATAATAGAGAAGTTGAACAATATAATACATCAGATCATTATTAAGGAGAGAACTGCAAGGAATACCCTCTTGGGGACTAAAAAGGATGAGCTTGAGGATAAGATATTTAGGTCCTTAGGACTTCTGAAGCATTCTAGGGTGATGAATTCCAAGGAGGCTATGGTCCATCTATCCAATCTAAGATTGGGTAGGGAGATGGGTATAATTGAGGATATGGAATACGATGATATAACTAAGTTGATAATTCAAATACAGCCTGCTAGTATCCAGAAAGATATTGGAGAGGATTTGAGCAAGGATGAAAGGGATATTAAAAGGGCAGAGCTATTGAGGAAAAGGATATAGATAGGAGGAGATAGGATGGCAATGTTTGGTAGATTTACTGAAAAAGCGCAGAGGGCAATATTATTGGCCCAGGAAGAAGCGAAGAAATTACGTCACAATTATGTGGGAACGGAACATCTGCTATTGGGCCTATTGGCCGAGGGGGAAGGGGTTGCAGCTATATCCCTCAAGGAGATGGGAATAGACTTGGATAAGGCAAGAAAGGAAGTAGTGAAGATGATAGGTGAGGGCGAGCATGAGGCCGATATAGTTGGCTTTACGCCCAGGACCAAGAGGATCTTCGAGCTGGGCTTCTTAGAGGCGAGGAAGCTAGGCCATAACTATGTAGGCACCGAGCATCTATTGTTGGGCTTGGTCGGCGAAGGTGAGGGCGTGGCCGTCACCCTATTGCAAAAGCTAGGGGCGGATCCAGATAAGCTCAGGAAGGATATTCTGGGCAGATTACCCGAAGGGCAGCCCAAGGCTGCGGCATCCCCTGCCAAGGGTGGAGGGAAAACCCCCAACTTAGATAAATATAGTACCGATCTAACCCAGATGGCCACCGATGGGAAAATCGATCCGGTAATCGGTAGGACCAAGGAGATAGAAAGGGTGGTTCAGGTACTGAGCAGAAGGACCAAGAACAACCCGGTATTCATAGGGGAACCCGGCGTAGGTAAAACCGCTATTGCGGAGGGTTTGGCCCAGAAGATCGTCGAGGGGGAAGTACCAGATATAATCAAGGGCAGGCGTGTAGTGACCCTCGATCTACCCGGGATGCTCGCCGGAGCTAAGTATAGGGGCGAATTCGAGGAGAGGCTGAAGGCCACGATGAATGAATTGAAGGAAGATGGAAATGTCCTATTGTTCATCGATGAACTCCACACCATAATAGGGGCTGGGGCAGCTGAGGGCGCTATAGATGCCTCCAATATATTAAAGCCCGTATTGGCCAGGGGCGAATTACAGGTGATAGGGGCAACTACCATAGATGAATACAGGAAGTATATCGAAAAGGATGCTGCCTTGGAGAGAAGGTTTCAACCCATAATGGTAGAGGAACCCACAATTGAGGATACCGTGAAGATATTGCAGGGATTGAGGGATAGATATGAAGCCCATCATAGGGTGAAGATATCCGATGATGCAATCAATGCAGCTGCAGAACTATCCGATAGGTATATTACCGATAGATTCCTACCGGATAAGGCGATAGATCTAATCGATGAGGCTGGTTCCATGATAAGGATAAAATCATATGTGGCTCCAGATGGATTGAAGGATTTGGAGGAGCAGCTTGACGAGCTATCTCAGGAGAAGGAGGAGGCCATAAACACACAGAACTATGAAAAGGCCGCCAGCATACGGGATAAGGAGAAGCGCATCAAGGAACAGTTGAAGGAAGAGAAGAGCAAATGGGAGAAGGAGAAGCAGACCTCTAGTATGACGGTTGGATATGATGAGATAGCCCATATAGTTTCCAATTGGACCGGTGTGCCGGTGAGTAGATTGACGAGCGAGGAAAGCGAAAGGCTATTGGATCTAGAGGGAATCCTCCATAGGAGGGTCATAGGTCAGGAACAGGCAGTAGGTGCCGTATCCAATGCGGTTAGGAGGGCGAGGGTTGGCCTGAAGGATCCTAGCAAGCCCGTTGGCACCTTCATATTCGTGGGACCTACGGGTGTAGGTAAGACCCATCTAGCTAAGGCCTTGGCCGAAACGTTATTCGGTGATGAGGAGTCCATGGTGAGGATAGATATGAGTGAATATATGGAGAAGCATTCCGTATCCAGGCTGGTCGGTTCGCCTCCAGGTTATGTGGGCCATGATGAGGGTGGGCAGTTGACCGAGGCCGTCAGAAGGAAGCCCTACTCCGTGCTATTATTTGATGAGATAGAAAAGGCCCATCCCGATGTATTCAATATATTGCTACAGATATTAGACGATGGAAGATTGACGGATTCCAAGGGGCGTACCGTCGACTTTAAGAATACAGTTATAATAATGACCTCCAATGTGGGGGCAACCTCCATCGGAAGGCAGAATGTGCTAGGATTTTCCGCCGGGGGCGAGGAGGAGAAGGAAGAATACGAACGAATGAAGGATATCATAATGGATGAGCTGAAGCGAAGCTTTAGGCCGGAATTCCTGAACAGGATCGATGAGGTCATAGTATTCCACTATCTGCAGGAAGAAGATGTGAGGAAGATTGCAGAGATAATGGTTGAGGATCTACAGAGGAGAATGAAGAAGCTGGATATCAATATCAGGGTTACGGATAATACCATAGATCATATCAGTCGGGAAGGCTTCGATCCGGTCTACGGGGCTAGGCCGCTTGAAAGGACCATAACTAGGATGATAGAGGATCAGTTGGCGGAGGAGATATTGAAGGGAGCCGTCTCGAAGGAGGATAATATTCTAATAGACCTTAAGGACGAAGAGCTGATATTTGACAGAGAACCTATAGCCTAGGCTATAGGTTCCTCATATTGGAGGTTTTGATCATGAAGCAAAAGATTATATATCGGTGTTCCGAATGTGGTAACGAAAGCCTCAGATGGATGGGCAAATGCTCCGAATGCAACTCATGGAATACCTTTGTGGAGACGTCCATCAGTACAAAAAAGAATAGGAAGGATAGGGGTCAATCCACAGGGGCTACAGGTAGGGTGCCCATCAAGCTATTGGATGTGGATACCGAGGATGATCAGAGGATGGTAACCGGAATAGATGAATTCAATAGGGTGCTAGGCGGGGGTATCGTCAGGGATTCGGTTACAATAGTGACGGCTAGGCCCGGGGCTGGCAAGTCTACCCTATTATTGGAGATAGCCAACGATATTGCAGAGCAGGGCCATAGGGTTCTATATGTCTCAGGTGAGGAGAGCGAGTCCCAGATAAGTAGCAGGGCATATAGGATATTGGATAGGATTCCCAAGGATATCTGGATATTATCGGATAATAGCATGGATAATGTGCTAAATGTGATCGATAAGGTGAATCCAGAGCTGATCGTCATAGATAGTATTCAGACCTTCACATTGGGGGAATTTGATTCCAGGGCTGGCTCTCCAGTTCAATCGGTGGAATGTGCCAATGCTCTTGTGGATATAGCGAAGAATAAGGACAGGCCCAGGGCCGTAATAATGGTGGGGCATATGACCAAGGCCAATGAGATTGCTGGACTGAGAACCTTGGAGCATCTAGTGGATACCGTAATCTACCTAGAGGGGGAGAGCGG
>JAAYRM010000174.1 GCA_012518745.1 Tissierellia bacterium | reverse complement strand
TGAGGAGGAGGGGATTCCCTGCTCATTGGATCACGATATAAGGCTTATAGAAATACCTCTCATAAGGGAAATACTATATATACTGGAATTAGCGCGAAATGATATGGACAAATCTAGCGTTATAAATAGGATAAAATGTAGTTATTTTAGGATATGCGGTGATGAGGAAGGGGATTTAGCGGAGTATATGCTGAGAGGATTGGATTTCGAATCCCTATCCGAATTGGATGATGATAGGCTACAGGAATATAGCCATCAGGAGATGATGGTGGATATTATTGAAATGATACAAGAGGAAAATAGGGGGCTACCCAAGAGATCGCATATCGAGGTATATATAGATTATATAGCCGGATTAATAGAGCAATACGGGATAGATGGATCCATTGCAGAAATCTATAATCGGACTCAAGATTATGATCTACTCCATAGGGATTTTGTAGCATTGGATAGGTTTCGGGAGCTATTGGATAAGCTTAGGAGGTTTGGGAATATATTTGGATCCGAAATCCCATTGGGGGAGTTTATAGATCTGTTGAGGGAATACCTCGAGGGGAAATGCATAGCGAAAAGGGAAGGGAGCGATGATGGAATAAATATATTGACTCCCGTGATGACAAGAGGCCATAGATTCAAAATCCTATTCTTCATAGGCCTATCCCAGGGAAATTATCCAAATCTAAGGGATGATAACTTTTTCTTCAGGGAGAAGAATCACGGGGAACTGAGGGCCATAGGTATGGATATCAAGGGCTATTATGAGAGATTGGACAAGGAGTCCCTGATATTTGCTACCGTCATTGCAGCCTGTTCCCATAAGCTCTATTTAAGCTATTCGGAAAATGCGACCGGGGATGAAAAGGACATACCCTCAATATTCCTAGACGAGCTATTGAGGGTAATAGGTGGTACCGAGATGGAGGACAAGCTCAATATCATAGATGTGGATATGGATTATCTATTCAAGGATGACCCGGAGCAGCTGACGGTAGAAAAAGAGATACCTAGATACCTATTGAGAAGGTATGGGGATGGAATATGTGAAACGGAATATATGAAAATGCACTATGAAGAGGGTGCTGAGGTATTTCATAGGGTGAACGATAATATAATATCCGAGGTGTCGAGACAAGGGGATGGATTCAATAGATATAATGGGAATATTGGGGACGCTCATATCAATACGGATATAGCCGATATCCACGCAAACAAGCTGTATTCCATCAGCTATTTGGAAGCATACGGCAGATGTCCCTATGCATTTTTAATGAACAATATCCTTGGGGTGCAGGAGATGGAGAGGACCCTATTGGATTTTACGCCCCTAGATAGGGGAATAATCCTTCATGAGGTTCTCAAACAGTATTATCACAGGTATATGGAACGGATAAGGGCCCATATCCTGGGTGATATGGAATTCGAAATAGACCGAACCTATGATTATATTGAGGATAGGTTAAAATATCATATGGACCAAAGGGGCTTTGCAGATGGTAGTAGGTTATGGCAGATGCGAATTGAAAATAATGCCCATATGACATTGGATTTTATAAAGGCTGATCTAGATCGATTAGCTAAGCTGGAGAAGAAGGCTATTCCCATAGAACTCGAGGTGGATTTCGGCAGGGAGGAGGCCTTTGAGATAGAGGTTGGAGATCTTAGAATCCCATTTGTAGGAAAGATAGATAGGATAGATAGGTATGTAGATGAGGATAAATATATTCTAATAGATTATAAGAGCAGCGCCTATGGTGATAGGAAGATAGGCGATATGAGGGCGGGTATCAGCTTACAGCTTCCCATATATATGCTATCCCAGGGGGATAAGAACATTGTGGCCTGTATGCATGGAATAATATCCGATGGGAAATTCATCGTACGGCTAGGCGATGTGGAGGAGAGGCATTTGATGACCAGGAGGAATAGTGGGGCCCTAACCCGTGACGAACTGGAAGAGCTATTGGGCGATACTAGGAATATAGTAGGTGCCTATATGCATTCCATATTCCAGGGGGATTTTTCGATAGACCCTAGGGAGTGTTCAAAGCATTGCATATACAGGAATATATGTAGGTATGAGCCGGTAATGGAGGTGGAATGATTGAAAAACACGGTAGATCAGGAGCTAGCTATTACGAGCATAGACGATAATATTATTGTGAATGCGGGCGCAGGAACCGGTAAGACCAAGGTGCTGACCGAGAGGTATATCCATATACTCGAAAATGGAAGCCTGGAAAGGGATAGGGAAATAGAATCTATAGTCGCCATTACCTTCACGAAAAAAGCAACCCAGGAGATGAAGGAGAGGATTAGAAAGGCGATAAGGGATAGATTCCATCTGGATAATTGCTGGAGAAGGTATTATAAGGATATGGAAAAGGCAAACATATCTACCATCCATAGCTTCTGTGGCAGCATTCTGAGGGATAATGCTCTAGAGGCCAATATAGACCCTATGTTTGAGACATTGGATGAGGATGAAGTGAATCTATTGTTGGAGGAATCCATATTAAAGGTAATCCTAAGGGGAATCGAGGATGAGAAAAATGTATATGATATGGTCAGGGCGTTGAGTGGAGATGATTTGAATAGGATAGTCCATCAGCTGAAAGGCATATATTATAAGATCAGATGTATGGGGCATTCATTCTCGAGCATAAGGGATATCACATTGGATTCCATCGATAGCATTGAGGTCGATCTAGGGGATATACAGGATATAAAGGATACCTTCCTATATCTCATGAATAATTCCAGGAAGAATTCCAAGGTATATAGGTTAAAAAATGATGATATATGGATAGATTTCTATAACGATTCCTATGATAGGGATGAATTATGGACCATTCTAGAATATCTATATGATAATATCGGCCGTAATGCACGGGAGAAGGATGTCGTTGAAAGATTGGAGAATGCTATTTGTAATATACTCCTCATGAAGGAGAAGGAATACAGGTGGCTATATGAGGCGCTATTGGATACGCTGATTCGGATAGATGAGAAGTATACCAGGGTCAAGGATGAACTGGGTGTATTGGATTTTGATGATCTACAGATATTGGTGCTCAGGCTACTAGATGATGAAGGGGTTAGGAAAAGGTATCAGGACAAATTTAAATATATAATGATAGATGAATTTCAGGACACCAACGAACTGCAGAAGCAGATTTTCTATAGATTATGTAGCGAAAGGGAAACCTTGGA
>JAAYRM010000173.1 GCA_012518745.1 Tissierellia bacterium | reverse complement strand
TTCAATATAATCCATCGACCTATTTGCCAGATCCCCTAGCCGTCTAATCAATATATTGCCCCTCTGCGGATTGGATTCTAGCAGCTTTCTGACGCTAGCCACCGCCACCTGAGTCTGACCCATCTCTCCCGTATCTGCTACTACCAAATGGGCATCCAATTTAAGGATGAAGGGGGTTATCGGTTTTCCCCTGATATAGTATAAGGGCTGTTCACCAATGATTATCCCAATATCTATTCCGCTGGGATTGCCATGTATTATCTTTTCCGATACATTAGCCCATCTATTAAGCCCCTCCACATCGAGTGGCCTATTAAAATAATGATATAGAGCCCGGATGGTGGCAATAGCTACTGCGGCACTGGAGCCCATCCCCCTCTCTGGTGGTATGGTACTCTCTATATCGACTCTGAATCCCGATAATGGTTCATCAAACTCATATACAATTTGTTCTATAATCGATAGCAACCCGGTCAACCTCTCTGGTGCATCTGATAGTAGACCCCGATGGAAGAAACAGTTTAATATTACCGGCCCCTCTACCTCCCGTATAATGGTTTTTATATATACCTTGGGGAATGGAATAGCTAATGCCGGCTGTCCATATACCACAGCATGTTCACCCATTAGGATTATCTTTCCAACTCCAATGCCAATTCCAATATTATCATCCATATATGACTCCTATCCATGAGTTAAAATAAGATTATCTTTTCAACTATCCAAGGGGCCGCATATAGGGTCATAAACTGCACTCCATAGCCCATGCCCATCCTATTTAAGGTTCCGCAGGTAATTCCAATCAGCAATACTCCAAAGACATTGATGAGCCCCGCATCCATATATGCTAATAGGATTATTAGGGAAATGAATAAAGCCAATATAGCCTCATGTGGTATTCTTCGCAATACAAAGCTTGTAATCCTACCAGCAAATCTATTTATAATATAATAGCTTATTATAATTGCAATCGTGGCACCCAATAAAATACCTATGATAAATTCTCCTTTGTTCAACCTATGGTATAGATTATTATCTACCGTGAATACCGGTGGGGCGTTAAACAATGCACCGCCAGGCCCTATAGCTGTTGGTGATAAGGGAACCCCTATAGCGGTTAAGGGAATTATTATACCGGAGATATATGTAGCCTGTATCAATGCACTCATGGTGGTTATGGCCATAAAACCTTTTTCCACAGGATCCTCCACCCTGTTAGCAGCTGCCTCCCCCAATAGGATGGTTAGTCCCACAGGGCTGAGTACAAATAAAAAGTTTGCAATCAAGGCGGAAATAGATGCCCCTATCATTTCCATCCTATTCAATATTCTAAATGGGTTCAAGGTTTGCGCTTCCATAACATCTTCTGGAATGGATATCTCCCTTATACTATTCCTAGCCATAGCCTCTCTATAATCCCCATTCAATAGCCTAAGCAATGATATTATCAATGGACCAATTGTAATCCCTAGGAAGAAGGATACCGTAATATTCGTGGTTTTCGCAACGACCCCAATTCCCCAATATAGATGCCTCAATGACATAAATAATATTGCCAATGGTATTATACCAAATAGGGATAGCATTTTGTTTCTACCTATTGCAGCTAAGAATATAGCCCCTAGAAAGAATAATAGGGAGGATAAGGTCTGAATCCCCTGAGCGTGTGGAGTCAGGATATTTGCCAATATCAAGGACATGGGTATGGATATTATAACCCCTATCAAGGAACCCGCTGCCATCTTCCTTATAACCAATGCGGACACGCCCTTCTCCTTTAAAAATAGGGAATGTTCCAACATGGGGCTGGACATAACTCCACCCGGCAAGCCCACCAATGCAGTGGGTATTGCATTTATCAAGCTTAGCGTTACAATTGCGGATATAAAAAATGTAAGGACAGCCATAGGTGGTGTTCCGGCCAAGACCACCGCAAGGGTTATAGGCATTAAAACCGATGTCTCATCCGTTCCAGGTATGAAGCCTATAAATGTATATATGCAGATAGCCGATAGAGCTGCTAATATAATCTGGATTATTGCTATTATACTCATAATTGATGTTTATCCTCTCTTCGATCTCTCTGTAATTACAATGCGCTTGGGTTTGATAAAATGGGCTGATATCACAAATCCCAAAACCGCTCCCGCCAGGCCAAAGAATAGCTGCTTCACCCTGCCATTAGATGGCGCTAGAAAATAGGCACCCATTGTCAATATAGCCGAAGTAAATATTGATATTATCAGAGGTCTTATCTCCACTATATCTCCCCATATTTCAAACATCCGATCCTTCTTATCCATGATTACATCCCTCTTTTGCCTTAGATTTTATCGCTATCATATAAAATACCGTCAAGAACTATTGCTAAATTGCGCAATATATATAGGTGAGGAAATT
>JAAYRM010000172.1 GCA_012518745.1 Tissierellia bacterium | reverse complement strand
AGGTGTATCCAGATGCTCTTCTGGAATGCAGCCACCGGAGGGTCCACCCGTCTGTACGGCCTTAAACTTCTTACCGTTGGGTATACCGCCACCTATATCAAATATTATCTCCCTCAATGTAAGCCCCATTGGAATTTCTACCAGACCAGTATTGGCTATCTTGCCACCCAATGCAAATACCTTGGTTCCCGGCGTATCCTCGGTACCGATGCTCTTAAACCATTCAACGCCCTTTTGTACTATGGCTGGAACATTTGCAAAGGTCTCAACATTATTTATTATGGTTGGCTTCTGCCATAATCCCTTATGGGATGTTCTATGGATCTTGGTCCTAGGCATACCCCTCTTGCCTTCAATGGATTCCATCAAAGCCGTTCCCTCACCGCATACGAAAGCTCCAGCTCCAAGCCTTAGTTCTATATCAAAATCGAAATCAGTTCCAAATATATTTTTGCCCAATAGGCCCTTTTCCTTGGCCTGACCAATGGCTAGCTCGAGACGACGAACCGCTATTGGATACTCTGCCCTTATATAGATAAAGCCCTGATTAGAACCGATTGCATATCCACATATGGCCATGGCTTCTAGTACCGAATGGGGGTCCCCTTCCAAGATAGACCTGTCCATAAAGGCACCTGGGTCCCCCTCGTCCGCATTACATATTACATACTTCTGATCCGCATGATATTTATATGCGGTCTCCCACTTTATACCCGCAGGGAAACCGGCTCCACCCCTACCCCTTAGGTTGGCTTCCTTCATCAAGTCTATAATATCCTGCTGGGTCATTTCCGTAGTCACCTTCGCCAAGGCCTGATACCCATCAAGGGCTATATATTCATTTAAATCCACATAATCTATTATTCCACAGTTTCTTAATGCAATCTTCCTCTGCTTATTGTAGAAGGCTATATCGGATACATGCTTGACCTGGCCATCCTCTATGGCATCTTCAAATACTAGCCTCTCCACGATCTTACCATTACAGAGATGTTGCTCCACTATCTCGTCTAGATCATCCATACCCACATGTCCATAAAAGACACCCTCGGGATATATCTCTATATTCGGTCCAGTTTCGCATAAGCCAAAACACCCCGCTAGACTAACCTTTACCTCATTGCATAATTCCCGTTCCTTAACCTTTTCTTCTATAGCGTTTTTTATGCCCTCTGCATTGGCCGAATGGCAACCCGGCCCCCCACATATCAATACATGCCTCTTCGTTATATCCTCTTTCCGATCCTTATCCTGTAATCTTAATTCCATATTCTTCAAGGTCTCTTCCCTGATTCTATTTAAATCCTGGATAGTTATCATCTATTCCGCCCCCATTTTACCTATACTTATTTAATATCCCTTCAATATCATCTTCCACAAGCCTGCCATAGACATCATCACCTATCATCATTACAGGTGCTAGTCCACAGGCACCTAGACATCTTGTTGCACTGATCGAAAATTTCCTATCCGGAGTGGTTTGTCCCACTTCTATACCCAGTGATTCCTCCACCTTGTCCAATATCTTCTGGGCCTGTTTGACATAGCACGCAGTCCCCATACATACACCTACATTATATTCTCCCTTCGGTATCAGGGAAAAATGCGAATAAAAGGTGGCTACCCCATATATCTCTGCGAGTGAAACCCTAAGTTCCTCCGAGACTATTCTTTGGATCTCTATGGGTAAGTAGCCAAATAGACCCTGCGCCTTATGTAACGCATCCATTAGCAATCCCTTCTTGCCCCTGTTTTCGCGCATAAAAAATTTCAGTTCGTTTATATCGTCCTTGTTCTCCTCTAAATCGAATACGAATTCCACCATTAAGCCTCCTCCTACCATCCATTCAAAAATGGACAGCCAATATGAAATTATACCGCCTGTCCTCTTAAAATGGATGTCTAAATTAAATTTTATGTTGATTTTCGCAAAGCCAATATCATATTAATATTAATGTATTTTAATACATTTGTCAATGTTCAGATATTAACAAAAATTCATCATTTTACGCATGAGAATAGCCCCTAGATATATCGAACCATCATGCCGAATCAACCCGTTCATGGTTTCATATCTCGGGGCTCAAAATATATTATTCTATATCCTGTACCAATAGATTTGGGATGCTATAATACCCCTCTCTACCGAATATAATATTAGCCTTACTAATCCTGGTATATATCCCAGCAAAACGTCCATTGTACATATATACTCCAATATTTATATTGAAATCTCCAATGGACAGATCCCCACCATCATCAAACTGAACGAAAGGACCTTTGGAGGGCTCTATGAATTCCTGAAATAGATAATCCCTATCCCAACAATCTTCTATCACCTCTGCCCACTCCTCTTGGGTAAAATCCCTCCCACTATGAACCCCTTGGGAGGCAAATGAATCCATAGGCTTTATTATATACGAATCCTTATGCTGTTTAACCATTTCCAGCCTGCTCGGATCACCTGAAAACTCCTCGGTATACGGTATATGCTTCTTGATGAATGATGCCTCTTCCTCGGTTAGCATATTTAAGGTCTCCTCCTGATGGAGCACCTTGAAAATTATCTTATTGTGCATTATCTGAGACCTCAATGAGCCTATCATGCAGACAGCCCCATCCCTATATGCATCTATCAGATCCGGAATCTCATCACTCTTCTCTATGAACTCTACGGTGACTATCCTTCTGTATATTAAATCTATCCTCATATCCCCGTAATATAGATGTCCATCCGTATATTTTAATTCCCTTGGATCTATTATCTCCGCATTATAACCCCTCTTCATATAGGCCTTTTTAAAGGTTTCAAACTCGGCACTTATCCCCGTCTCAACGAAATCCACGATTCCAATATTGGGCTTATCGACCTTATTGGTAAAGCAATCATATATCCTCAGGCTCTCCTCCACCCAACTATCTATAAGCTCGAAATAATCGACCCGATATCTTTTCCCCATAGCCTCCATAGCCTTGGAGTCCAATACTATATTGGAGAATATATTATCCTCGTTCATACCTGAAGAACCATCGGTATTTATCTCGATGAATTTAAACTCATCTCCCCCATCATAGAATAGATCGAATCTGGAGATGGGAATATTTACATCATATCCCGGATCTACCAAGATAAGCTCCTCCAGAAGCTTTGGATATTTAAACATATTCCTATATTCCGGCGATTCAATATATCTATTGGTTACCTTGTTTCCTATGGACATCAATATATCGCCAATCCTATTAAAGTTTTCTATATCCACCTCGGTGAAGAACATGGGCTGGTATAAAAATGGTACAGGCCTTCCCTTATACTTAGCGTTGGATCTTTCCACCTTATCCTTGGCATCTATATAGTCCTTATAGTATAAGTCCTCATCCTGCTCTATTATATCTATATACTCCTGAGTTAGTCCTTTGCTATCCATCCCTATCTCACCTCTTGCAGATCATTCAATATACACCATTCCAATGCCTTTTCCCTACCTAGATGATCCTTCTTCCTTACCAATTCGTAGGGGTTATTCCCATCGTTCAACATCTCCTCCAGTGGCCGTATATATTCAGCCTCCTCTTGAACCAGGCCCACCTTAGCCAACCCTATCAACCAATTAGCTATCTCGATGATGCTCTCCCCCCTTAACTTGCCATCTAGGCCCCCTTCCAATATGCTCGCCTTAGCTAGGTCTATATCCCCCATATCCATATCCTTGATGCATTTATAGACTCGCTCTAAATTGTTCTCATCATATAGTATCCCCTTCCATAGTGCAATACAGGCAAAGTTGAGGGGATAGGGTACCGCATCCATCATCCTTATCTCAACATATTGCTTAGTCCTTACATCGGGAAAGAACATAGTCAATCCATGCTCCAATTCATGAACAGTATAGCTCTCCGGATCGAATATTTCCTTAAAGGGCTTTTCTCCGGTGAAATATAGCCTATTCCCATCATCCATGAATATAGGAGGTCTGTTCAATATATATTCGGCATACTTCCCATATCCGAAATCTTTATCAAAGGTTCCCTCTACTATCCCGCTTCTATTCCTATCGCAATTCTCCCATATATAGGATCTCAGGTTATGCCTATCCCATGTCCCACCTTCAAAATAAAATGCATTGTCAAATATTGCATACATCACCGGTGCAAGGGCATTTCCTATTTTAAACTTCTTTATATAATCCTCCTCGGAACTAAAGTCAAAGGCCACCTGAATCGAGGCCGTCCCCTTCATCATATTATGTGCATGGGAACCCTTATCCTTAAAGTATTCAAACATATAATCATATCGCTTCTTTGGAAGGAGTTTGATCTCTTCAATTCTGGTCTTTGGGTGGTATCCCACTGCAATCAAAGCCTGGTTCTTCCGCTCCAATATGGCCACTATTTCCCTTAGAAACTGAAGGTACTCCTTTTCTATATCCATTATGCTCATCTGGGGTTTTGTGCTAAATTCCAATTGGCTCCCTGGTTCCAATGTTATTACCTTATTCTCATTGGTTAATCCCAATAGATATTCCCCCTCATAATCCCCTATCCATCCATTGGATTCCAGTTCCCTTAAGGTTTCCTCCACCCCTCCATCCCCATAATATGAGACGGTTCTAAAGGTATCCCTATCTATTACAAAATGTTCAAACTCTATACCTACCTTAAAATCCTCTATGCTCTTTTCACTATTTTTAAAATACTTCGATATTTCCTCTACCTGTCTATTATAATCCAATTCTGTTCTCTCCTCCTATTGCCTATAGTTTGTATACATGCTGTCCTAGCTATTCAATTTATTAGTACCCATAAAAAAGAATATTAAAATAAGGATGACCTTTTTATAAAAAAGCCATCCCTCTATTTATATCCAATATTTTTAGCCCACTACTAGCCTGGTCAATTCCATAGGGTCTACGTACTTCCCATCCTTATAGACCCTCATATTACCACCGGAAAGCTCATCGATTAACGCAATATCATCGTGCTTCCCTATCCTGCCGAATTCCAACTTTATATCATATAGTTCCAACCCTCTATTAGCCAACTCCTCCTTTATTATCCCTGAAATCCTTATGGTCAATTCCTTCAATTCCTCATATTCATCCACGGATACTATGCCCAACATATTGAGACCATCCTTGGTAATAGGTGGATCCTTCCTCTCATCATCCTTGAGGGTGAATTCCACAAAGGCATCCAAGTATTGTCCCTCTTCCGCATACATGCCATATCGCCTGATAAAGCTGCCTACTGCCCTATAACGACAAATTATCTCCAGTCCATTCCCAAACATCTTTGCGGGTTCTATAATCATCGTATTATCTTCTATATTGGAATCTATATAGTGGGTGGGAACCCCCTTTTCGTCCAATATGTCAAAGAAAAACTTGGTCAACCTTAAATTGGATTTGCCAGAACCTGAAACCGTAAGCCCAACTGTATCAGCCCCTGGATCAAATACGCCATCTTCCCCGGTTACATCATCCTTGAACTTCAGAAGATATTTCCCATCATCTAAACGATATACATCCTTAGTCTTCCCCTTGTTTACCAACTTCATTTCGATCAACTCCGTTCACCTGTATTTTAATTTCTATCCTCCGCATCGACCTCTACATCATCAACCAGCTTATCCCCGAATTTTTCCCTGATAAGCCTTATATCATCATCTATAAACCTGTGTTCAACCTCTTTTACATTAAACCTAGTGACCTTGAAGGCAAGTTGTGTCAGATATCCATTCGCAATCGCCAATACCAAGGTTCCAAATCCCGTATATCCCCCGAGCATATATCCCAGGGTCACCGCCATCAGCTCCAGCCCTCCCCGAATCAAGCCCACGGATTTATTGGTCCTCTTTACCAATGCGACCATCAATCCATCCCGCGGTCCCGACCCCAGCCCAACCCCTATGTATAGATAGGATCCAATTCCCAGAACAAATACCCCGAGAAGCATCATTATAAAACTCAATATAAGGTTATTAAATATTGGAACCATTTCGTTTAACATTAGGAAATCCACAAAGATTCCCACAAACAACATATTACATAGCGTCCCCCATCCTATTCTCTCCCCCAATATATGATTTAATATCACGAGGCTTAACCCGACTAGGATATTGGCCCTTCCAATGGTTAGACCCAAGAGTCCTGCAAGACCCTGATGTAGGACATCCCATGGCGCTAATCCTAAACCTGCATTTATGGTCATCGTTATTCCCAATGCACATACGAAGTAGCCCATAAATGATCTTATTATAATGCGGCAAATCCTATTCATATAATCTCTCCAATCTCGACATATGCATCCCATATACATCTACCTGATTATATCACCTCCAACACCTTAAATAAACACCCCCAATATTAAAAGTATATGAAAGCGACCCCTAGAATGCTATAATTAATATATGATCGTTCCATAATAGGTATAGAAGAGGGTGTTTGCATGAATATTTTAATAGTGGATGATGAGCAGCTTATAATAAAAGGATTGAGGCGTAGCTTAGAACAGCAGGGATATACCGTATTTGCCGCATATGATGGGGCGCAAGCGCTTGATATCATAGATAATGAGAGCATAGACTTCATTATCTTGGATCTGATGCTACCCGATATAGATGGGATGATCCTATGCCAGAAGATTAGACAGAACCATTCGATGCCCATTCTGATGCTCACCGCTAAGGATGGCGACTATGATAAGATATTGGGCTTTGAATTTGGGGCCGATGATTATATGACGAAACCATTCAATACCCTAGAATTGATAGCTAGGATCAAGGCTATAACCAGGCGATTTAAAATAGAGGAGGCTAGACCCTCCATATCGATCAGGGGTCTAGTTATAAATAAGGATGAGAGAACGGTCCATATAGATGAGAGCATGATAAGGTTGACGGTTAAGGAATTCGATATGCTATATTTACTAGCCCAACACCCGGGAAGGGTCTATACAAGAGAGCAGATATTCAACCATATCTGGGAGGAGGAGCCCCTAGATGTAAGGACTATAGATGTGCATATCAGAAACCTCAGGGAGAAGATAGAGCAAGATCCAAAGAATCCGGAATATATAATGACCAAATGGGGGGTAGGTTACTATTTCAATAAGAACTAGGATGTTCATAGCATATAGCCTTATTATAATATTGGCCTTCTCGATCTTTGGCCTATTGATAATGAACAATTACAAGGATATGCGCATAAAAAATGTACGGGTGAGGCTGTTTCAAACCGCCAATATAGTGGCGGATACCTATAAGGCCAATATGGAGGATATAGTATCTGCAAAGTTCATGGTCAAGAGCTATGGCCAACAATCGGATAGCAGGATATTGATTATAGATATAGATGGAAATGTGTTGATAGATAACCATAATACATTTGTAGGCCAGACCTTGGATAATCATGAGATCAGGGAGGGCCTAGGAGGTCGCTCCAGCTCAAGTATATATACCATGAATGGCGAGGAAGTATTACATATATCGGTTCCCATAACTAAAACCGATGGGTTGGAAACTCGAATTATAGGAGCCGTTCTTATATCCTCCTCCATGAGCTCGTTGAATCAAGATATCGGGGAATTAAGGGATGGTATGTTCAAGATTGCCATCTCGGCATTGATCGTATCGCTAGCCCTAGCAGCTATACTTGCAAACCGAATAACGGAACCTTTGAGGATTCTAAGTCATGGTGTTGCAAGGTTATCCTCAGGCGACCTAGGGTTTAGCATTGAAAAAGGTGGAGAAGATGAGATTGGACAACTTATCCAAAGCTTTAACGATATGAGCCACAAGCTCCATAGCATAGAACATAATAGAAAGGTATTTATCAATAGCATCTCCCATGAACTCAGAACCCCTTTAACCTCGATTCGGGCACTTATAGATTCCCTCCTAATAGATGATAGCCCTCCCTCTGTCTATAGGGAGTATATGAAGGATATATATGGTGAAACGGAGCGGATGGAGGGCCTAGTACACTATCTAACAACCTCCATCAAGTTGGAGGATATCGTATTAGATCTTAAAACCCATGATATCAATGAAATCCTTCAGGATGCCATCGATTTTATGAACCCCTATGCCAAGAAGATGGGCGTAGAAATTCAATTTGCGGGCACCGGCCCCAGCATGGTTGAATGCGATCGGAGTAGGATTAAGGAGGTCCTGTTCAACCTTATAGATAATAGTATAAAATATAGGGATGCTAGGGAAACCAATAGCTATGTCCTAGTAGAATCTAAAGCCCTTGAAGATCATATCCTAATCGATATCGAGGACAATGGACTGGGTATAGATAAGGATGATATCCCCAATATCTTTGAGGGGGGATTTAGGGTTTTGGACAGGACTATTCTAAAGACAAATGGGGTTAAGGGATATGGCATAGGATTGGCGATCGTAAAGAATATATTGGATAAGCATAATTGGGCTATATCCGTGGAAAGTTCGCTAGGGCTGGGTAGCAGGTTCACCATTACAATACCTATTTAGGCCTCTTTAGAGCTGTTTTGAATTTTCTTAACACGATCTTAATAATTCTTCCTGTTATCTTAAAATATATATCGTATAATGTAATCAAATCATGAAAGGAAGGGATGATATGAGACGATACATCATTATAACTCTAATCCTTATTGTCAGCTTGGGCCTTGCGGCCTGTACGGGGGCTGCAACACCGGATGAGGATATCCCCATAGAGAATCAGGATCATGTAGAAGATGACGTATCCGATGATATGCTAGATGATGATTTAGCCGAAGATACCGATTCGGATGAAGATGATATAATAGAGCCTCTACCTAAAACCGAAAGGGAAGAGGTTACCCTCTACTTTGTCAATACCGAATATATAGAGACGGGGAATGAAGAGCTCGACCATTATGTCATAGTAGAGGAAACCATTGAATATGGTGATATATCTATCGAAGAGGCGATTGTAAAAGAGCTGATGAAGGATCCAAGCGATAGTTCTGCAGCCACTGGAATCCCGCCAACCGTAAAATTATTAGGTGTTGAGGTGGCGAATGATACCGCATTCGTCAATTTTGCTGAAGAGGGTCTATTCGGAAGTTCCTTGCAGGAGGGCTTCACAATAGAGCAGATCAGTAGAAGCCTGTTGAAGCTAAACCGGATCCATAAGGTGCAGTTCCTGGTGAATGGCGAGAAGGTGGAGTCCTTAATGGGCCATTTTGATGCGATGTCCCCATTTGAGAGATGAGATCCCCATTCGAGAGATGGGAATAAAAAGGTGGAACCTAGAAGTTTCCACCTTTTTTT
>JAAYRM010000171.1 GCA_012518745.1 Tissierellia bacterium | reverse complement strand
TAGGAGGATATCTGACTTTATATGAGGGAGGGGTAATGTTGAATGAAACGGAATAGAGTGAATAAATACATGGTACTTGGACTGTTAATTATTAGTATAAAATATCTGATAAATATTCCAAATGCTTTAGCCTGTTTTAGCACAGGTATGGGTATTGTATTATTGATATTTGGCCTATATGCAATGAACCATGATATAACAAAGTTAAAGGATTGGAAAAAGAATTTAGTAAAAAGATATTTGAATTGAGATTAAATTTTGGGGATTGAAACATGCTTTGGATATTAGTATTTATCGGGGAAAGTTATGAGGTTATCATAATATGATTGTTGAAGGGATAGCTGAATTGATATGGGAAAGGAAGTGGGGGAAGATGATGAAGGTTACAGTAATTCATGGACAATCGCATAAAGGCTCTACTTATAATATTACGCAACAAATAATTGATAAAATATCAAGTGAAAATAAACAGATTGATGAGTATTTTATGCCCAAAGATGGACCGGATTATTGCATTGGATGTTATAAATGCTTTAATGAAGGAGAGGAGTTCTGTCCTCAAGCCGAAAGGGTGCAAAAAATTGTTAAGTCTATAGAGGAATCTGACATCATTATTATTGATTCACCTACATACTGCTACGGGATGACGGGTCAATTAAAGACCTTGCTCGATCATTTTGGATATATGTGGCTTTCCCATAGGCCGAAGGGGGTTATGTTTAACAAGGTAGGTATTGTAATTTCAACAGCTGCGGGGACAGGGGCTAATAGGGTTACTAAATCATTATCACAGCAATTATTCTGGCTTGGGGTACCCAAGGTACTTCGCTATAGCAAAAATGTAAACGCTTCAAACTGGGTGGAGGTTCCCAATAAGATTAAGGTATCAATTGAAAGGGATACTTCAACGCTTTCTAAAAAGGTAGAGGCTAGGGTGAGAAATGCAAGCCCAGGTTTTAAGTTGAAATTTATGTTCAATATGATGAGGATAACCCAGAAATTGAATAAATGGAATATGCTCGATAAAGACTATTGGAGGGAAAATGGTTGGCTCGATAGGGAAAGGCCATGGTAGATAGATATATTGATACTGTGGAGTATTTTGCCGGGTTATTGGGATTATTTTTAGGAATTTTTTATAGAATGAATGTCAAAAGCCTTTTCCATCGCTATATAATCCTATATGTCAAGGATATTTGATAGAGTCATGAGATGCTTTCACGTAACACGCCAAACTATTTCAAATTGGGAAACAGGTAAAAACTATCCAGATGTACACTCGCTATTATTGTTAAGTAATTTCTTTGGTATTACTCTAGATAAATTAGTGAGAGGGGATCTGAAAATTATGAAAAAGAAGATTGAATCAGTTGAAATTAAGAAAGTGGAAAGATTATTTACTTTATTGACCAGCCTTTTTGTAGTGATGATTGTGTCGGCTGCACCCTTAATATTTTTACTGAAGACACCAGGTATAATTATCTGGGGGATTATTGCAGCCATTACAATCCTTGTATCGTTTAAGGCTGAAAGGGTTAAAAAAGACAATGATATCCAGACCTATAAGGAGATAATGGCCTTTATGAATGGTGAAACCCTTGATAACATTTCCAAGGCGAAGGAGATGGGGAAGAAGAATTATCAGAAATTAATCTTTACCCTAGGTTTAGCAATATTTACATTTGTCATAGTAGTGCTTATTGCTAAGGTTTTACAATCTATATTATAAGGATAAATTGGCCAAAGCAGATTTATATGAAAAATTGGCAGAAGCCGAAAATCAATAATGGAGAAAAACTTTTAGATGCGGAGGCGGTATTTGAAAATTTAGGAGATAGGTATGGCAAATAATTACACTGTAAAAATGACTCTAAAAGCAGCAGAATATCTAGATAAGATTTATAGATATATCTGAAGGCAATCGCCATCTCCGTCATCCTGAATGCAGTAAAGGGTCCTCCCCCAACACTAAACCCCAATAATCAGCAACTAAAAATCATAAACATTACTGCCCATCTTTTGATATAATAGGGATTACATACATATAAGTAGTTGTAAGGGGAGGGTTATAATATTGTTCTATTGAGGAGGATTTCCATGTTCTATGGCGCAATGGAGGGAAGCGTGGATATAGGCGATGCCGATATGGACTATGTTGCCTTTGGCAAGGGGCAGAAGCCACTTATCCTCATCCCTGGGTTAGGGGATGGGTTGAAAACGGTAAAGGGGACAAGGCTATTCCTTGCCAGGGCATACAAGCTATTTGCAGAGGAATTCAGCGTCTATGTATTTAGCAGAAAAAATTATATCGAGGAGGGCTATTCCACCAAGGATATGGCGAGGGATCAGGCGATTGCCATGGATAAGTTGGGAATAGAAAGCGCCCATATAATGGGGGTATCCCAAGGGGGAATGATAGCCCAATATATTGCCATAGATCATCCTGAATTGGTCGATAGGCTCATCCTAGGGGTATCGGTGTCTAGGCAGAATGATACCATGCAGAAGGTAATAAGGAATTGGATAGTATTGGCCGAGGATGGCGATTATAAGGGCCTCATAATAGATACCATGGAAAAGACCTTTACTGAGGATAAGCTGAGAAGATATAGGAAGATGTACCCGGCCATAACTAGGATTGGAAAGCCCAAGGATTTCAATAGATTTATAATACAGGCCCATTCATGCCTCAATCATAACGCCTATGAAGAACTGGATAGGATTATATGTCCTACTTTGATAATTGGAGGTGATGCGGATAAGGTTGTAGGGGAGGGGGCAAGTGAAGAGATGGCCGAAAGGATATATAAAAGTAAGTTGATTCTATATGAAGGCCTAGGGCATGGTGCTTATGAAGAAGCAGAGGATTTTAATGAAAGGGTATTGGAATTCTGCCTATCATAGTATTCCATGGGTGTTGATTTAAAATTATAATAATTGATATAGCATTATACTTAAAAAGACGAAAGGATGGTATAGCATATGATAAAACCAAGAATATACGGAGCAAAGGGCAAAGTTTGCATGGTGGGGGGTGCCCCAGGAATTTCAGATTTTCATCGTTGGCTACATCCCGAAATAGGCATTGCTAGTGCACCGCTACCACTGGATACACTTTCGAGCGATGGGCTAATGGATATGGGTAAGAGGGTTATGGAATTATTTGAAGTTCATAAGAAATATGAGCCTTCGGACCTGGCTTTCTTCTCCTGTACCGCAGGTAGTCTAATCGGTGGGCCAGGCTATGATCAACAATTGATTGAATCCATAAAGGAAGCAGCGGGCACAGAGGAGGCCTATACAACTACGACAGCAGTTCTTCAAGCCTTTAAGGAATTGGGTTCTAAAAAGATATCGATAATAACGCCATATCCCGATGATGTCAATGAACAGGAACAGGCCTTTTTTGATAAGATTGGATTTACCGTAAATAACATCGATGGAATCGTAACGGAAGACCCGAGGAACAACAAGTTTATAAGAAAGATATCGCATGAAGAGGCATATGATTTTGCAGTTAAACATGTGGATCCCAAAAGCGATACACTTTTTATAAGCTGCACGGCCTTAGGGGTACTCGAAATCATTGCAGACCTCGAAGAGAGACTCTCCATACCCGTGGTAACCAGCAACCAAGCGGCAGCCTGGCGGATAGGGAAGTATTTTGGTATACATAGCGACAATGCCTTGCAGAGTTTAGGGCAGTTATTTAAAATATAGGTTATCTTTAGAATATAAAAGTTCTCCTTTCCGGTATGGAACCCATCTAGGACCCCATAGGGAGGGAGAACTTCATTATCTGAAATAAGGATTGCTATATGTCATCCATTGCAACTAAATCTGATATTCATTCATCTTGCGATATAATGTGGTCAATCCTATGTCTAATTTTTTAGATACCATCTTCTTTCCATCTACCGAATCCCCGTATGTCTCTATCAATTCAGAGATGATCTTCTTTTCAAAATCCCTTTTTAATTGTTCTAGATTTTTCTGTTGATCTATCACTAGATCGGCATATCTGTCGATATTGGGGAGGGCTTCATCCCTATAGCTCCTATCCGACATATCCGGAAACTTGTTATTTAAAAAGTATTCCGGCAAGTCCTCGAGCATTATTTCATTTCCCGTTGCAAAGCAGATTCCATGTTCCAATACAT
Organism: Tissierellia bacterium; assembly: GCA_012518745.1. Classification (GTDB taxonomy): domain Bacteria; phylum Bacillota; class Clostridia; order Tissierellales; family Tepidimicrobiaceae; genus DUNJ01. The sequence continues at coordinate 7,184 of JAAYRM010000171.1, read as the reverse complement.
TTTCCAGCTCGCGAATATTTCCCGGCCAATGGTATTGCAGAAAAGCCTTCTTGACCCCGTCGGATAGACTCTTCGGCTCCTTATTCATCCTATTGCAAACCTTACCGATTATATATTCAGAGCATATGAATACATCCTCTTCCCTATCCTTGAGATCGGGTAGGACTATAGGAACAACGTTGAGCCTATAGAATAGGTCGAGCCTGAATTTCTTTTCCTTTACCAACGTTTCCAAATCTCGATTGGTGGCAGATATTATCCTGATATTAACATCTATGGGCTTGCTACCACCTACCCTATCGATCTGTCTCTCCTGCAGAACCCTTAGGAGTCTAGTCTGTAGATGAAGGGGAAAATCCCCAATTTCATCTAGGAATAGGGTGCCATTGTTGGCCAGCTCTATCTTTCCCTTTTTACCCCCTGGGCTTGCGCCCGTAAATGCACCTTGTTCATACCCAAACAATTCTGATTCTATAATATTTTCGGGTAGACTAGCACAGTTTATTACCACGAAGGGGCCTTCTGACCTCAGGCTTTCATTATGGATCGATCTGGCGAATAATTCCTTACCGGATCCACTCGCTCCCTGAAGGAGAACAGTGGTATCGGTTTCGGCAACGATCTTAGCTTTATTTATGGCCTGGAGCAAGGGCTCACTATTGCCTATGATATTCGAAAATACGATATCCTCCTTTATCCTATAGCTCTTAGCGGCATCCATTATCTCCTTAACCCTGTCAAAGCTGATCATAAATGCCAACTGATCATTTGCTAGATGCAATTCGCCGATATTATATATGACCCTTATATCCTTACCACCTATCTTCCAAGATCCTACAATATCCTTATTATGGGTATCTTCCAACTTAATATCCTCTATTATGGTATTGATATGACAATCGATTATCTTGGTATAGGATAGGTCTACGCTTAATGTCTTCAATGCCTTGGTATTGACATGAATAATCTCCATATTGGAATTGAGTATGATTATACCCTTATTCAAGCAGTTGATTATCTCGTTGACTTCCGCTATATTGCGTTTCATCCTATTGTTTACTTTTATATTTACTATTTCGCTTTCGATCATATTTGCTATATATTTCAACATATTGAAATATTCATATCGCTTATGATCTATGGTTTCCCTCTGCTTTTCATTAAAGGAAGCAAAGCTGACGAGTCCAATAACCTTACCATCCGGTTTTATCGGATAGGTTATATTTGCATGCTCATCGCAATTTGCCCGATTAGAACAATTTTTGCAGATATCACTATCTTCCCTCTTTAAATTTATCTGGGGTTGCCCGGTTCTAATAACATTGGCGAATAGGGAATCATCGGCACAATCCTCATCCAATCGATTACTAAAATCACCTGTTCCTACTATTCTAGTCAAATGTTCATCTGCTATTACCACATCCACATTCAATGCGGAGGATAGCGTCATAGCTGTATGTTGTAAAGTATCCTGCATCCATCTTAAATAGGACATACTATATCACCTTTTCTTTCAATATATTCAAACCATTTGAAATATCGGTTATGTAGTGTTCTTAAATCGTAGTTAGGTGATCCGTAGCTTCCTTTGATACCTTTAAAACCATATCTAGCCATTTTTTCTTATTCTCTTCGGTAAATCTTTCCGTCGGACCCGATATTGTAATACATGCTATGGCCTCATCATTCAAATTGAAGACTGGTGCTCCAATACAACTGACGCCTAACTCCCTTTCTTCGTTATCGAATCCATAGCCCCTTTCCCTTACCTGATCGAGCTCCCTAGCGAATTCCTCCTTGTCCACTATGGTCTTATCCGTATAACGATCTAATTCGATTCTATCCAATATCAGTTCACGAGTTTTCTTAGGCTTATGTGATAATAGAACCTTACCGGCAGCTGTACAGTGCAATTGCTCTGTAGCCCCGGCCTCCGTAAACATTCTAACCAATCTATCGCTCTCCTCCTGGGCAATATATACCACCCTATCCCCGTTCATGATGATGAGATTAGCGGTCTCGCCGGTCAAATTCTTCAGTTTCTTCAAATAAGGCATGAGCACGCTAGAGATATGGTTTTGTCTATATGCCAGAAGCCCTATCTGCCAGAGTTTCAGGCCTAGTTTAAATTTCCTAGTTCTTTCATCCTGTTCAATTACATCGCATTGTCTCAATGTATTTAACATATGATAGGTGGCACTAATGCCATAGTTCAATCCGTTGGCGATCTCGGTAACCCCCATATCGTGATCCGAGCGGGCCATATATTCAATTACCTTGACGGCCTTTTCAACGGAGGCTATGGTCTTGCTTCTCTTGTGCTTTTTGCTATTGCCCATTTGCATTCCCCCATTACTAAATATATATTATTTCCCTATGTTATGCAAGCTTTATTCAGTTGACTTCAATCCTATCCTGGTATATAATTAATTTAACAGTAATGAACAAAGTTTAACAATGGTAAACACTTTAATCCATATATTATGGAAGGGATATCGGAAATCGCAAGAAATGCGATGGAAATGATATTGATCTGTAGTCGTGGATATGCCTATTAACTTTGTATCGTTACATATAATATTATACAATATTTATTGTAAAAAGTTAAGTATATATGGCATAAATCCAAGGAAACCACCATATGTTTTGTTCTGAGATGGGTAGATAATATATCCATACGGAGATGACAATGGGGTAGGGGATCTTATGTTCTTATTAGCTTAAGGGAAAATTTTTAAAAGGAGGAGTATATTGTGAAAACTAGAAAGCTTGTTATGATTCCAGGGCCAACACCTGTAGTTAGAGCCATTCAGGATGAAATGGCTAGGGAAACTGTTGCCTTTGGGGATCCAGGGTTTGTAAAGGATTATAGGGAACTTTTGGTGGATATGAAGGAATTATGGGGTACCACGGGTGAGGTCTTTGTAATTGCAGGTACCGGAACACTATCCATGGAGATGGCATTGTCCAATAGTTTAAAATCAGGGGATAGCATATTGATAGTATCCCACGGGTTCTTTGGAAACAGATTCGTTGAACTCTGTGAAAAACGTGGACTTGATGCTGACATAATAGAAAGCGAATGGGGTAAGGCAGTCCCCGTAGAGGAAATAGAAGAGCAGTTGAAAAAGAAGAAATACGACGCTGTAACGGTAACCCACGTAGATACTTCCACTGGTGTATCAGCACCTATTAAGGAAATAGGGGAAGTTCTTAAGAAGTATGAAGATACTCTATTCATAGTTGATGGCGTATGCTCAACAGCTGGCCAAAAAGAGTATATAGACGAAATGGGTATAGACGTATTAATTACGGGAAGCCAGAAGGCTTTTGGTGTAGCACCAGGCCTAGCGATCCTATGGGCAGGAGAAAAGGCATTAGCTAGAAGAAAAGCATTAGGAACTATAAGCGAATACTATGTAGATTATGAGAGATGGATACCAATCATGAATGATCCATCTAAGTACTTTGCGACCCCCGCAGTTAATATGATCTGGGCAATGAAAGAATCCGTTAATATAATCAAGGAAGAGGGATTGGAAAACAGATTCGAGAGACATATTAAGAATGGTAGGGCTATGCAGACTGCTTTAGAGGGATTAGGATTTACACTTCTTGCAGATGAAGATGTTAGAGCGGTTACACTTTCAAACGTACTATACATGGACGGTATAGACGATGCAGAATTTAGAAGCGTATTGGCAGAAGAGGGTGTCGTAGTAGCAGGAGGCCTTGGAGATTATGCAGGAAAGATGTTCAGATTAGGGCATATGGGCAATATCGACGTTCATGACATGGTATCTACTATTGCAGCAATAGAAAGAACATTGCACAGAGTTGGGGCAGAAGTAGAATTAGGCAAGGGCGTAGGTATATTGATGGGAGAATTATTGAAGTAGAATACCAGTAATCTAAGAGAATATTACTTTATTAATAGAAGCCTAAGGGGTAATCCTTTTAGGCTTCTATTGGACTTAGTGAGTATAGATAGGAATAGTTAAGGGCAAGACTACGAGGAAGCTAGGTAGATCAAAAAAGCTATATGGGGTGATAATATGTATAAGCTGATCGCCATAGACCTAGATGGCACTCTATTAGATGATGAAAAGAATATCTCGAGGGAGGATTCGGACCTGATAGAGCAACTCACAAGAAACGGATATGAGGTTGTAATAGCAACGGGTAGGGGCTATTGGTCTGCTAAGCAATTGACCAAAGATATTAGCAAATCCTTTGTAATACTAGCTAATAACGGAAACGTGGTAAGGGAGACGGGGAACGGCAAGACGTTTATTACCAAATATCTGGATATGGATGATTTTAGGCTGTTGATAGGGGAGGCCAACAAGGGGGGGTTCCACTCCATTGTACATATGGACAATTATAGTAGGGGCTATGATATAATAGTGGAAAAAGAAATTGATGCTGGGGATATCTATTATCATAACTACCTAAGTCGGTTCCAGGAGAGGTATAAAAAGATCGATGACCATATGGAATTGAAGGATTCCAGAATATTGGCTGTAGTATATGTAGGGACGAAGAAGGATATGGAATATTTCCATGGGCTTATAAACCAAAGGTATCCAGGGAGATATAATTCCCATATAGTCGAAAACATTCAATCGGCTGAGGCCTTGTTGGAGGTAATGAATCCACTAGGGTGCAAATGGATAAGCCTATTGGAATATGCAGAGGGAAAGGGTATTGATAGATCGGAAATTATAGCCATAGGGGACGATAATAACGATATACAGATGATAGAGAATGCGGGATGCGGAATTGCGATGAAAAATGCTGGGGCTAGGGTAAAGCAGGTGGCCGATATTATAACCGAAAGGGACAATAATCAATCGGGTGTTGCATTTGAATTGAAAAAGCTATTGAACATATAGACCGATACATTGCCCTCAACATTACATTTCATATACATATCCACTGGATTAGATATTCAAATTTTGATATTACCAAATTATATATTCTATATTTTATAAGGAGATGAACTATGTCTAAAGAACTGATGGAAGGAATCAAATCAAAGAAGGTCAAAAATGTATTGCAGAAATTATCCATTATATTAATAGGTAATCTTCTATGCTCCATTGCATATAATGTATTTTTCATACCGAGTAAATTATTGAGCGGTGGGGTAGGAGGAATGGGGATATTGATTCAATATCTGACAAATATTCCTACGGGCATATCCGTGCTAGCCATAAATATTCCAATATTCATATTAGGTTTCAAGCTGGTGAATAGGGAGTTTGCCATATATAGCTTTATTTCGATGTTCGTTTTTTCGTTATTTTTAACCCTAACATATGGGTTGGGAAAATATTTCATAATAGACGATATACTATTGGCATCGATCTTCGGCGGAGTGCTTAACGGGATTGGTGCCGGTCTGATGTTTAGAAATCAGATGTCACAGGGGGGTCTCGATATAATAGCTGCGGTTATAAAGATAAGGCATGATATAAATATAGGAACAGTTCTGATGGCTTTCAATACTATAATTATCTCCCTATCATCCCTATTATTTGGATATAGATCTGCTATGTACACGCTAATGGCCCTATATATAGGATATAGGATATTGGATAAGGTGCAGACGGGATTCAATGCAAAGAAGAATGTAATGATAGTATCGGACAAGCCCGAGGAGGTAGCCGAGGCAATAATCGAGGAATTAAATATGGGGGTTACATTTTTACAGGGGATAGGGGGATATACCAAGGAGGATAAGATAGTAATATACTGCATAGTGATGTCGAATCAGACTGCCAAATTAAAGGATATAGTGGATACCATAGATCCCAATGCCCTTTTGGTTATTAGCGAAGCTGTAGAGGTAACGGGCAAGGGATTTCACAGCCTGGGGGTATAGATAAACATATATACCAACATAAACCATCCCATCCTACAATAATATAGTAATAATAGGTATAGGCTGGGGGGATGAATTTTGAAAAAACGGTATATATGTATTGGGTTGGGAATAATCATTATATCGATATTGGCAATTATTGTGGTGCCAAAATATCTTGTGAAGGGTGATAAAAAGGTGAAATTTAGTGTTCTTGAAACATCCGAGGTTCCTGAAAGGATAAAGGAGGTACTTCCACAATACTTAGCTGATGAAAGAGCGTTGGGGTGTAGGGTAGGCGATGAGATATATGTAGTAGTAACTAGGGGGGAAAAGCAGACCGGGGGTTATACCGTCGAGGTGGAGGGCATAAGTGAAAAGAAGACCAAGGACGATGGAATACATTTAACCGTACATGTGAAATTCAATGATCCGGATGTGAACGATATAGTGATGCAGGGATTCTCCTACCCATTTACCATAGTAAAGACCAATTTGAATCAGATGCCTGAAAAGATACAGCTGGAAGTGGTATATGAGGAAGAGGATTAGGATATATCCATTCAGTTATTCCACAAACTATGATAAAATGGTTATAAGGTTGCGATCCGAGGAGGGTATAAAATAGCAAAGCGATTCAATTACTTCAAATTCTTTACATTACTTATAGCATCATTTTTGATATGGAAGATAATAGATGGGCCCCAATTCGGCACGATTGTGGGGAAGATTATTGAGCCCTTCATATGGGCGGCTATTATAGCATTTTTTTTAAATGCTCTGTTGAATGCTTTGGAGAAGTACTTTAAGTTCAAACATTGGTTTAATATATTGATAGTCTATCTGGTATTCTATGGCACCATAGTATTGATATTGACCATAGTAACCCCTAGGCTAGTAGATAATATGAAGAATTTAGCTAGGGAGATCCCACATTATGCTAAGCAGACCCAAAACTGGCTGTCTCAAACTCCAATATATATGGACCAAGCGGATAGGTATGGCATATTTGGTTATATAAGGGTCAGTATAGATGAACTATTCTTTCAATTAAACGAGAGTATAGGCCCCTTGATAAATAGGGCCGTAAATCAATTGATATCCCTTACATCCAATTTTATTAACTTCATATTGGGATCCATAATATCTATATACATATTGAAGGATAAAAAGTATTTTGCAAACAATCTCAATAGATTGACCTATGCGATGTTTCCGGAAAGGATGGCAGACTCTATAAAGGGCGTAGTGGGAGAGATTAGAAAAACATTCTCCAATTTTCTTGTGGGAAAGCTATTGGATTCCCTGATAATCGGAT
>JAAYRM010000025.1 GCA_012518745.1 Tissierellia bacterium | reverse complement strand
GCCGAACATGAGGATATAATGAAGATGCATATCCTAACCAGCGAAGCATATTTCTCCCAGGATAATGAGGTGGACCTATACTTCTCCGGGGAGGATAAATTTGCGGCATTGCTCGAGAGCATAGCCAATGCTAGGAAGTATATATATATTGAATACTATATAATGAAAAGTGATGGCATAGGCACTAGGATAATAGATGAACTGACTAGGAAGGCGATGGAAGGAGTAGAGGTTAAGGTATTATACGATGGGATGGGAGGTAGGAAATTAGGACGAAGGAGCTTCGATGCTATGAAGAAGGCGGGCGGAGAAGTGGCGGTGTTTTTTCCTCCTTTTATACCCTATCTGAGCCTCAGAATCAATTATAGGAATCATAGGAAGATATGTATTATAGATGGAGAGGAGGCCTATGTTGGGGGGTTCAATATAGGGGATGAATACCTAGGGCTATCCAAAAAGTTTGGCAATTGGAGGGACACCCATATAAGGATCAAGGGTACGGCAGTTGGCAGCCTGCAGTGGAGGTTTTTTAAGGATTGGAGGTTTGCAACCGGTAGGGATAATGTACAATGCGAATTGAATCCCAACCGGATGAGGCATGATAAGGGTACGGGAATACAGATAGTAAATAGTGGGCCGGATTCGCAATGGGCTAGCATCAAGGATGGGTATTTTAAGATGATAACCGATGCCAAGGAAAGGATATATATACAGACCCCGTATTTTATTCCCGATGATAGCATATTCGAGGCCTTGAAGATAGCGGGGCTTTCGGGTCTGGATATAAAGGTGATGATACCCGGCAAACCAGATCACCCATTCGTATATTGGGCGGGGCTTTCCTATATAGGGGAACTCCTAGATGCGGGGGTGCGTTTCTTTACATATGAGAATGGTTTTCTACATAGCAAGACGTTTATTACTGATGATTTTATGACCTCCATAGGAACCGCTAATCTAGATATAAGAAGCTTTAAGCTCAATTTTGAGGTGAATGCCTTTATATACGATGGGGATATAAATGCGCAGATGGTGGAGCAGTTCAATCTCGATTTGGAATATTGCAAGGAGATTACCCCTGAGGAATATCAGCAGAGATCCAATATGGTAAAGGTGAAGGAATCGGTCTCAAGGTTGCTATCCCCCATATTATAATAACTTGGATAAAAAAAAGGCTCGGGGAAAAACTATTCCTTGAGGTGGTAAATTTGAATAAAAAGACGATATTATTGGGGTCTTTAATAGGGCTATTGCTGATATTCGCATCCTGTACAAAATCACCTAAGAAGAAATCAGCCCAGCTAACCCAATCCAAGAAGGCCCCTGAGAGCCTTATAACGGTTATGGAGGATATAGATGGAATTCTAGATTCCATCAGGGATATGGAGGAGATATTGGGTTTAAGCCCGGGGGAATTCGAAGTGCTGCATTCCGAGGCGGATTCCGGGGATGATAAGGCAAAGAAGGAGAATAAAATGGCCCCCAAGGATGAGGAGATCCTAAGGGAATGGAAGACGATAGATGAAAAGATTGAAAAGCTTCACAAGGATTGGAATGCATATGAATCCAAGGGTATAAAGAAGGGGGCAAATATTGAAAAGGGGCAGAATCTGAAGAAGAATCTGAATTCCTTTACTAGATCTATCGAAAATAGAAATATTACATCCATTATGGATGATGGTAGCAAGACATTGTTCTCCCTATCCCACTATTTTGATCTATATAGGGATGAGATCCTCGGGGATCTGGCCAGGATGAAATACATCGCCTATCAAGCATATCTGAAGGCAGAGGGAAAGGACTTAAAGGAAGCGAGTAGGCTATTGGGAACTGCAGATGGATATATGACCAATCTGAGGCAGAAGCTGGATAAGGATCGGGATAAGGGAAAGATGGAGTTGCTAGAGAAGCTATCCCTGTCGATAGGGGATATGAAGCAATCCCTAGGGGGAACCGGTATGAAACTATTGGAGGTCAAGAGGGATATAATTCTTGAAAATATAGAGGAGTTAGAGGATTAACTTTCAAAGGGGGATTATAGATGAAACCTGAAGCGATAGAAAAATTCTATATGATGAATGGGGAGCTAAAGATAACATCGGATGTGGGAATATTTCAGAGGATAGAGGGACCACCTATATACGAGGTCATCAGGATAATAGATGGAATACCACTTTTCCTCAAAGAACATCTGGATAGGATGAGGGAATCCGCCCAGATAGTGGGATATTCTATCGGGATGGAGGATCTAGAAATAGAAAGGGATATCAAAGAGCTCATATCACAGAACGAGGTTAGGAATCTGAATATAAAATTACTATGTACAATCGTTGAAGGGCTGGGCCGAGTGTTTTTAATCTACTTCATAAAGAGCTTCTATCCCCCGGAGGAATACTACACGAATGGGATACATACCATATCGATCCGCCATAAGAGGGAGAGCCCAAATGCCAAGGTCCAAAGGGCCAGTTTCAGGGAAGAAGTGGATAGGCAGCTAGATGAGAACAAGGCATTCGAGGCATTGTTGGTAGATGGGAATGGCTATATTCCCGAGGGAAGTCGATCGAATGTATTCTTTGTCAAGGGGGATACCATATATACCGCCCCTAAGGGGGATGTGCTATTGGGAATCACCAGGGAATATATACTCAGGGTCTGCGGGGAACTCGGTATAGAGGTGGTAGAGGAGAATATCCATGTGGATAGCTTGGCCGAATTGGATGGGGCATTTATGTCGGGAACCTCGGTTAATATATTGCCCATAGCAAGCGTGGATGATATAAGATTGAATTCGGTTGATAACGGGATCATAAGGGCCATCAATAGTGGATATATGGATAAGGTGGATGAGGATATAGCTGATAAGAAAAGGACTTGGTAATTAAAAAATACTATTCTATGGTTATGGGGGGATATATATGGACAAGGTTATAGGCTTTATTGGATGCGGTAATATGGCAAGGGCCATCATAGGGGGTATAATAAAATCCGAGCTGGTCGATAGGGAGAATATCATGGCCTCGGCTAGGACTGAGGAAACCCTGGCCAGCATAGAGAAGGAATACGGTATAAAAACTATTGCTGATAATATAGCGGTAGCAAAGGCCTCCGATATATTGATACTTGCTGTAAAACCGAATATCTACGGTTCGGTATTGGATGAAATAGGGGAATATATAGATGATGAATCCATAATTGTGGGGATAGCTGCCGGAATAAGCATAGGGGATATACAGAAGAGCCTGGGTAAAGAGATGAAGGTAATCAGGGCTATGCCCAATACACCGGCCATGGTAGGAGAGGGGATGACGGGCATATCGCCAGGCACAGGGGTAGATGGGCAGGAATTGGATGAGGTGATGAAGATATTCAGTAGCCTCGGCGATGTGGAGATAATAGATGAGGATCTGATGAATGCGGTTATAGCGGTGAGTGGCTCCTCTCCAGCATATGTATATATGATGATAGAGGCTATGGCGGATGGGGCTGTACTGGAGGGGATGGATAGGAGGCTCGCCTATAGATTTGCAGCTCAGGCGGTATCCGGTGCGGCGAAGATGGTATTGGAGACGGGGGCTCATCCGGGAAAATTGAAGGATGATGTATGTTCCCCTAGGGGAACGACTATAGAGGCCGTTGCAGTCCTAGAGGAATATGGTTTTAGATCCGCAATCATAGAGGCGATGAGAGCCTGCGCTGAAAAATCGAGGCAGATGGAAGGGTAGGATAAAGAATCCTGTGTTCTTAACTGGCACAGGATTTTTTTATTTTGCCTATTGACTTAATTGGAATATTAGTGTACTATGTAGTTAACACACTAGAACATAGTGATAGTGGAGGTGAAGTGATGGAGTTCAATGATAATCTCCCTATATATATTCAGATAATGAATCTTATAAGGAGTAAGGTAGTATCGGGAGAGATTGGCGGGGGTGATAGATTGTTATCCGTAAGGGAATTTTCCAAGCAATTGAAGGTTAATCCAAATACGATTCAGAGAACCTATCAGGAGCTAGAAAGGGAGGGTCTGGTATTCACCCAAAGGGGGAAGGGAACCTTTGTGACGGAGGATTTAGAGACGATAAGGAATCTGAAGAGGGATATGGCTAGTGCTATAGTAGAAAATTTCATGCTGAAGATGAAGAAGATGGGGTTCAATTCTGAGGATATAGTTCAAATCATATCGGAATGGATAGAGGAGGAGAGGTAATGGGAAATATAGTGGAGGTAAGGAATCTGACCAAGACCTATTCGAACAATAAAGCGCTGGATGATATAGACTTGGACGTAGAGGCGGGTAAGGTAGTGGGCATTCTAGGGCCTAACGGAAGTGGTAAGACCACCTTAATCAAGATATTAACGGGTTTATTAAGACAGACTAGGGGAGAAGTTGCAATAGAGGGGCAGCAGGTGGGAACATATACAAAGTCTATAGTATCCTATCTACCGGATAGGAACTTCCTATACGATTGGATGAAAATAGATGATGCATGCAGACTATATAGGGATTTCTACAGCGATTTTGATGAGAGCAAATTTGAATCCCTATTGGAATTTATGAAATTGGAGAGACCGATGAAGATAGCAGCTCTTTCAAAGGGTATGCATGAAAAGCTAAATCTATCCTTGGTATTGGCAAGGAACGCTAAGCTATATGTATTGGATGAACCCATAGCAGGGGTGGATCCGGTGGCGAGGGATCAAATCCTGGATGCCATCATAAATAATTATAGCAGGAATAGTTCCATGTTGATAACCACCCACCTGGTAAGGGATATGGAAAACCTATTCGACGATGTAGTATTTTTAAATGATGGAGAGATAGTATTGGAGGGCAATGCGGAGGCCCTAAGGGAAGAGAGAGGGAAGCAGATAGATGATATCTACAAGGAAATATTTGGGGAATAGGAGGTAGGAAAATGGGTAAATTAATCAGGTATGAGATAAGGGGAACCTATAGATATATATTGGGGGTATTGGCATTGGTGCTGATACTTACGACCGGGATATATACCTATATGAATAATATGAAAGAGGGATCGGCCTTTGGAGCAATATTTATGGGCTTATCCGTATTGATCATATTTGGAACAGCATTGGCAACCTTTTTATATATAGTGGGTTCCTTCAGAAAGGAATTGTATGATGATAGGGGCTATTTAACCTTTACATTGCCATTGACGGGAAATCAGATAGTGGGCGCTAAGCTCATCGTAGCCCTGATGTGGTTTGTGGTACTCGGTATAACCGTGGGGGTATATAATACCATTATGGTATTATATTTCAGTCCAATAGAGATAGACACTGCACAATTCTTTATTATGCTGAAGACGATGGGTATACCATATAGGGAGTTCATTGCCTTTGCTCTAACCAGTATTATCGGTGGCATCACCACATTGATATTGATATATCTATCGATGGCCCTGAGTAGGGTGACCTTTAGAAATAGAAGAATTGGTGGACTGTGGTTTATAATATTTCTGGTATTGAGCACATTTATAACCTATAGCCAGGTGAAAATCGCCCACATACTACCCTATTATTTGGATTTAAATACTTTTAAGATTGAAACCGTGGGTATGCTTAACCGTGGTTTTGATATAGCCATTGATAGCTCGGGCGTTATGATGGACAGGGATATGGGCAATGCGCTATTGAATATAGCCAGCTTCATATATAGTATATTAATAGGAATCTTAACTTTCCTAGGAACCGGATATTTAATTGAGAATAGAATTGATCTATAGGAATATATTGTATAGACTGAGCAGGGCTTAAATAATATCTTTGGGGTGATAGAATGGACAGAAGATTATCCCTATCCATAATACTGTTCTTCATATGTCTATCGATATTTATCGGGTTTGTCCTGGTAAGCGAGTATAGGAATATGAAAAGCCTAAAAACTGAATATCCGGGTATACCGGAAAAGGCCTATAATTATAGGAAGGCCAGCTTGAATATATGGGCCGTAAACCTGGTATTGAAATTCCTATTCCCCCTCCTATTATTGATAACCGGATTATCCAATAGGATAGGTATATTCGCCCGGGGGAGCGGGAGGAGTTTATTTTGGACTGGATTCATATACGTTGTCATATTTTCAATTATAGACCTACTAATTGCATTGCCCATAGACTTCTACGGTGGCTTTATACTGAGGCATAGATACGGGTTTTCCAATCAATCGTTATTTAGGTGGTTGGAAATAGTGTTCAAGAATTTTATCATAAATGGATTGGTCTTCTCATTATTGATATGGTTTCCATACTATTTAATATTTAGAAGCCCGAATCGATGGTGGCTATACCTTGGATTATTGGCCATACCGGCTATCGCCTTTGTCACCTTCATATCCCCAATGTATGTAGACCCGATATTTAATAGGTATACATCCATAGAAGACGATGAACTGGGCCGCGAAATAAAGGTCTTGCTTAAAAGGGCTGGCGTAGAAGGGGCAGATATATATAGGGTGGATAAGAGTAGGGATACCAAGTTGATGAATGCCTATATGACAGGGGTATTTAAATCCAAACGAATAGTGCTCTGGGATACCACCATGGATAAGCTTGACAGGGATGAGGTGCTATCTATTACCGCCCACGAGATAGGCCATTACGTAAGGGGGCATATATGGCGGGGTATAGTGCTCGGGGGGCTACTTTCCATAGCATTGATGTATCTAGTACACAGGACCTCTGGGCTGATATTAAAGAGATCCAACGGGGCCTTCGGTTTCAGGAAACTATACGATATAGCGTCCATCCCATTATTGATATTGATGCTGAACCTCTATATGTTTTTGGCCTCCCCCATAATAAATTTTGGTTCGAGGCAGATGGAGAGAGAAGCCGATGCATATGAAATAGGTTTAACCGAGAACAAGGAGGCGGCTATATCGAGCCTAGATAAGCTATATAGGGAGAGCCTGAGCCTGCCTCGGCCAAGTACAATCTTTAAGATATGGTATCATAGCCATCCCACTCCCGAGGAAAGGATAGATTTCTTCAATAGCCATGGGGAAGATTAGACAGTGAAAATAATTAAGGTGATGATCAATCATCACCTTAATTATGCTTACTGCTCAGATGGGATATTAATTGCTCGGTCAATTGATTTATGTCCTCCACCTTATCATGTAGCCTAGAAAATTGAGATGATAGCTCCTCATCTTGGGATCTTGCTAAATCGTTGGATGCCAATAGCATATCTATACTATTCAAGTATTGGGTGGTATTCCAATTGTTCTCCTCTATCTTCTTGGTTTGATTTAAAATCTCCTCTATAGCCCTTAGGTTTTCCATAAAATTCACCCTTCCATGATATAATCCATAACCCTATTATGTCCAGAAGGGGATAAATTATTTTAAACCGTAAAATTTAAAAAGGTTTTAAAATAATTTGTAGAAATCTATTGACAATGTCACTTTAGTACGTTATCATGGTAGCATAGTAAAGCAAAGCTTCAAAGGGAACTAGTTTGAGACCAGGGAGTGAAACTCTCGTTCTCTAGTGCTGCACTAGGGCCAGGGGGTTTTGTTTTTAAGCTTTATAATGAATAAAAGGGGAGATTTGAATGAAAGGGAAGAATTATTTTATTATCGCATCGATAGTATTAGCTATCATAATTGCAAGTTTAACCGGATGTGCAGGTGAAACAGCAGCGGATCAGGAGGAAATAATAATGGGTCTTGATAATACCTTTGCTCCAATGGGATTTGAGAATGATAAAGGGGAATTGGTGGGCTTTGATGTGGACCTAGCGGAAGAGGTATTCAAGAGGACAGATTTTGAATTGAAGTTGCAACCCATAGATTGGACCATGAAGGAAACTGAACTGAATTCGGGTAATATCGATCTCATATGGAATGGATATTCCATCACCGAGGAGAGGAAAGAGAAGGTTGCATTTACCCAACCATACTTAGAGAATAGGCAGGTAGTGGTGACATTATTGGATGCAGAAATAGAGACCAAGGCGGATTTAGCGGGCAAGAAGGTAGCAGTTCAGAGTCAATCCTCTGCCCTCGAAGCCGTAGAGAACGAACCGGAGGTAATGGCAACCTTTGACGGTGGGCAACCGGTATTATTCGATACCTATCAGGAGGCTATGATGGATCTAGAGGCAGGAAGGGTAGATGCGGTCGTAGGTGATGAGGTCCTTGTAAGATACTATATCAAGCAGAAGGATTCTGAATTCTACAAGGTAATAGGGGAGGACTTTGGAGAAGAGGAATATGGAATAGGGGTTAGGAAAGAAGACGAAGAATTATTGGATCTACTCAATAGCATATTGGATGAGATGCGAGAAGATGGAACCTACGATAGGATATACAATACTTGGTTTGAAGGACAATAATTAGCTTTTGAAAGGTGATATTATGCTAGGATATATGTATTCTCTAATGCCGGTTATGATCGATGGGCTAGTAATAACCTTGAGTGTGTTTTCCATAACACTGATACTCTCCATTCCATTGGGGATTATAGTTGCCATAGGAAGGTTATCAAGGATAAAACCCATAGCCAAGGCAATCGAACTATATATATGGGTGATGCGGGGCACACCTCTGATGTTGCAGATAGTGTTCGTGTTCTTTGGGCTACCCATAATAGGCTTGGTTTTCAATAGATTTACAGCCGTAATCATAGCCTTTGTATTAAATTATGCCGCATACTTCGGTGAAATATTCAGGGGGGGTATGGAATCCATAGACAGGGGGCAGTATGAGGCCGCCAAGGTCCTGGGGCTCAGCCCATATAGGACATTTATAAGGATTATATTACCCCAGATGTTTAAGATAGTATTACCTTCAATTGCTAACGAGGTTATTACCTTGGTTAAGGATACATCCTTGATATATGTGGTAGGGATAGGCGAGCTCCTGAGGGCAGGAAAGATAGCCTCAAATAGGGATGTATCCCTCATACCGTTGTTGGTAGTTGCATTGATATATCTGGCCTTAACGGCTATATTTACAGGAATATTCAATAAGACAGAGGAAAGATATTCCTATTATAAATAGGGGGGATGAAATTGGTCCTAGAAGTAGATGGTTTGAATAAGAGCTTTGGTGACAAGACCGTGTTGAGGGATGTCAGCTTTCAATTGGATACGAAGGAGATACTGGCCATTATCGGGCCTTCCGGAGCAGGCAAGACTACGATTCTAAGATGTATAAATGCCTTGGAAAAGAGCGATGGGGGTACGGTGAAGATAGATGGGGATTACCTATGCAAGGATGATGATAGTGGTAGCATATATGCCAGCAATGAAGAGATGAAATCGATACGAAAGAGCATAGGGTTAGTCTTCCAGAACTATAATCTCTTTCCGCATATGTCCGTGATGGAGAATATAATAGAAGCACCCATAAATGTTATAGGAATTTCCAAGCGGGAGGCAGAGCAGAGGGCCATGGAACTCTTGGAGAGTATGGGGCTTGTAGATAAAAAGGATTCCTATCCCTTTCAACTATCCGGCGGCCAACAGCAGAGGGTTGCCATCGCTAGGGCCTGTGCATTGAACCCCAAGATAATGTGCCTAGATGAACCCACCTCCGCCCTAGATCCAGAGTTAAGGGAGGGCATAGCCAATGTAATCCAGAGGTTGGCTGGGGATGATATGGGGGTTTTGATCATAACTCATGATATGGCCTTTGCAGAGCGGGTGGCCGATAGGATTATATTTATGGAAGAAGGGGAAATCGTAAAGGAAGGCAGCAATGAGGACTTCTTTGGAAACCTAAGGGATAGCAGGATAAGGCGATTTATAAGTTAATCTAAGCCTGACTATTGCCAACCCATCGAGGATATAGTATTATCTAATTAGATCCCAAAACTTAATATGGAATATAGGTTGCTATGCAATCAAGGCATTAATAGGGAAACAGGTTAGAATCCTGTGCGGTCCCGCCGCCGT
>JAAYRM010000170.1 GCA_012518745.1 Tissierellia bacterium | reverse complement strand
CTGCCACCCATGATCTAGAGCTGACAACCATGGTGGATGATAGATTTATCAACTGCCACTTCAGAGAAACCATAAGGGATGAGGATATAAAGTTTGATTATATTCTGAGGGATGGTCCTTGCACCAGCAGAAATGCCATTGCTATATTAAGGTATCTGGGATATCCAAGGGAAATCCATGAAAAGGCTAGTGAAGATGTGATGGATTGGGCTAGAGGGGGATTGAATATTATTCGTCGACACCATATTTATTTTTATAATAATATATAGCAAGCTGAGTCCTATCCCTAAGGGATAGCTTTTCCAACATGGTGGAAATATAGTTTCTAATCGTTCCCTCGCTCAAGAACAAACTCTTCGCAATTTCCTTATTATTCAGCCCCTCCGCTACTAGAAGGAGGATATCTAGCTCTCTTGGAGATAGATTCTTATTAACCACATTCTTAGTTCGTCCCTTCATTCTAGATACTATCTTAGAATCAAAGACTAGATTCCCCGAATGAACTGCATTGATGGCGGGGATAATGCCTTCAATATTCTGCTTCAATATATATCCTTTGCATCCTAAGGAAAGAGCTACGGCTATGTATTCATCATCCTCAAAGGTAGTGATCAATAGTATTTTAGCGTTGGGATCTATCTTCAGAATCTCCTTAGTAGCTTCAATTCCATTCAATCCATCCATCCTGATATCCATGAGGATTAGATCCGGCCTATGCCTTTTATATAATTCGATAGCTTCCAGGCCATTATAGCCCACATCTAGAACCTTAATACCCTGGGCCGTAATAATGGTCTTCAATGAATTTACCACTAGATAGTCATCATCAACTATTATAATTTCCATATATATTATCCTTTCATAAGGGTTATATGTATCTTGAAGCCTTTATCAAACCCGTAATTTAGAAATCCATTATGCTTACTTGCTATCTCCTTCATAGAGGAGAGACCTATACCCTTGTCCAATATATCATTGCCATGATCAAAATTGCTGCCATTATCCTCTATTATTATGGAATAGAATTTAGGTTGCTCCAACAGATGGATTGACAATCTATCGGCATTGGAATGCTTCGCACAATTCGTCATCGCCTCCTTAATTATGGACAGGATATCAAATTTAAGATCATGGTTTAGCTCATCTGCTATACCATAATTCAACTCTATATCTAATCCGGGAAAATCCTCACCTAGCCTATAAATCCTATCCTCCAAATCCAGGGATTCACTATAGAGGTTATGGATGCTTTTCCTTATATCCTGCATCCCGTTCTTCAGGGTATCCTGTAGAATGTTTAAACTATCTATTGTATCCTTTTCATGAGGTATCATCTTTAAGGCCTCTACCTGCAGAATAGAACTGCTTATAGCATGACCTATGGAATCGTGGAGTTCCCTTGCGATTCTATTTCTTTCCGTAAGTATTGCAATATGTATATTCTTTTCCCTATCTACCTTCAATTGCTCATTAAACTTTTTGAGGTACAATGTGTCCTCTATAAGGGAGTCACGTATGATTTTGTTATCATCCAATAAAATATTATATTTATTGGCGATGGCCGATAGATAAATCGATAGTATGGCAAGGGCTAGAATTAATATGGAGGGTTCTATTAACAATAGGGGAAATACTATAAGGGCATATAATCGAAAATCGAGATAGAGATTATATAGGATCAAGGGCAGATAGGATACATATTGCCCATTCCATATACATGCTAATATGAAGACGATATATATAACAGATCTGTATCTCCTATCCTGAAATAGATCCAGCAGCAGTGAAAGGATAAGACTGGATAGAAATAAAAACACCAAATCCATTGTTGGGTTGATAATATATGTATTATATAGACAGAGTATGCTGATAAAGAGCTTTTCTAAAAATCTTCTCATAGGATATGCTCCCTAGGATATATTTAATCCTTGCTATTTTAATTATACCGATCATGACGGGGAAAGACAATCGATCATATGACAAATGTCATATGATGTTGTGATTTCCTACACTACATTAAATGTATTGAAAATCGTATAATCATATCAAGATGAGCATGGGAGTGATGGAAATGATAGTGAAGGTGGATAACTTGGTTAAGAGGTATAAGGAATTAATAGCCTTAGATCATTTCAGTATGGAGGTGAGGGAAGGGGAGATATTGGGACTGCTGGGGCCAAATGGGTGTGGGAAGACCACGGCTATAAATTGCATTCTATCCCTATTAAGTTTTGATAAGGGAGAGGTAGAGGTCCTTGGCAAGAAGATGACCCCTGATGCTTATGATATAAAAAGGCAGATAGGGATGGTACCACAGGAGGTGGCAGTCTTTGAAAACTTAACTGTAAAGGAAAACATAGACTATTTTTGCGGCCTGTATATAGACGATAGGAGCTTAAGACGGGAATATGTAGAGGAAGCTATAGATTTCGTTGAGCTCAAGGACTATATAGGATTTTATCCGAAGAAATTGAGCGGCGGGTTAAAGAGGAGGCTGAATATAGCTTGCGGGATAGTACATAAACCCAGGCTGATTTTTCTAGATGAACCCACGGTGGCAGTGGATGCCCAGAGTAGGAATTTCATATTGGAGGGCATCAAAAAATTGAATAGGGAGGGTAGCACCATTATATATACAACCCATTATTTAGAGGAGGCCGAGATGCTCTGTAATCGGATCGTGATCATGGATAACGGGAAAAGCCTGGTTTCGGGAACCAATCAGGAATTGAAGGCTATGATAACTACAACGGAGAAGATCATAGTGAGGTTTTCGCAGGACGATGATGGGATAATGGAGCGGATTGGGGATATCCCCCATGTGATAGAGGTGACGGAAGAGGATGGGGATTATATTATAAAGTTTGAAAATGGAATTAATAATATATCCAACCTCTTGGAATTCATTATGGAGAATAATCTGATATATACCAAGCTATATAGTCAGCTCCCCACCTTGAATGATGTATTTTTAGAATTGACGGGAAAGGGGTTAAGGGATTAATGAAAACTCTATTGAGGAATTGTATATATCAGGGTAAGAACGTCTATCGGGATATGGGATTTCTATTTTGGGGTTTAATATATCCGATTATATTGGTTTCCTTTTTCTATATAGCCTTCAGCGGAATTAGCAATATAGGATTGGAAGATATCGATATAGGTATGGAGAGGGAAAATCCCATTTCAGCTATATTGGAAACCATCGATATGGTGAATATAGTGGAAGTCCCAAGGAAGGACGCGAATAGGAATTTAGCGGAGGGAAATATAGATGGCTTTATAGACGAGGATCTCAATATACTGGTAAATGATTCTGGAATAAATCAAACGATGATAAAGGGCATAGTGGAGCAGATAAAGCAGATGAATTCGCTTAATAGACCTATGGAGAACTACGATTTCGAGGCAAATTATATAGCTGATAGGGATCAGGAAGCCAACGGAATATTGGTTATATTTTATTCCCTGATCGGAATGGTATCCACCTATAGCGTTTTTGCTGGAATTGAAACCGTCTCCCTAGCCCAGGGGAATCTAACCAATATAGGGGCTAGGTTGAATATAACACCCCTTAAAAAGAAGGATTTTCTATTTGCAGGAATTATAGTGGCTTTAGCCTTCAATCTGCTAGCTAATGGCCTGTTGCTCTTATTTATAGAATTTGTATTGAAGATGAACCTATTGAGGGAGGCAAGATATAGCCTTGCTCTAATAATCCTAGGCAATATATTTGGGGTGTCCTTGGGTATATTTATTGGAGCATCAAATAAACAGAGCATCGGGGTTAAGACGATGTTCGCCATAGCTTCAACATTATTTTTATCATTCCTATCGGGCCTAATGTCTCCGGATATCAAGATTATTCTAGATAAAAACCTGCCCATCTTAGGTAGGATAAATCCCCTAGCTATAATAGGCAATAGTCTATACAGGGTTAACCTTCTGGGGAATACAAAGGATGTTGGGGTTGGAATGGCCCTATTAACGCTCTATAGTATAATCCTGATATTTGGGGCCTATATGTTTTTGAGGAGGCGTAACTATGACAGTATATAAATACTTTATGAAGGTAGCATTGAAGCATAAATTTATCATATTGGGGTATTCCACACTATTCCTCTTGGTTGCAATAATAAATGGAACCATTGCGGGAACGGAGGAGCTCCAATTTGTGGAGACGGATTTAAACATTGGTATTATCGATAATATGGATAGCGAATTATCTAGGGGACTAGTAGGGTATTTAGAGGAAAACAATAATATAGAGGATATCATAGAGGATGAGGGATATATAAGGGAGCAGATTTTTCTACAGGCATTGGATGGAGCAATTATAATACCTAGGGATTTTGATGAGAAGGTAATTAATAAGGAGGAGGCGATAGAGCTCTATAAGGATGACAGACGGATAGGTGCCTATTATTTGGAACAGCAGGTGGAAAAATACCTTATATTTGCCAATGCCACCTACGAGGATAATACATTTGATATGGATAGTTTAAAATCGGCTCTGAATAAAAAAGCCAATATAGAGCTAATTGAAACCAAGAAAGGATTAAAGAATTCTAGGATGGATATCTGGTTTAAAAATTATTATAATTATACCAGCTATATAATTATTGCAGTTTATATCGCAGTAATTGGCATGGTAATGATAGAATTTAGGGATAAAAGGCTTGAAGATAGGATGAGGATATCATCCAAGAAAAACTTCAGTTTAAACAGAGAGATCTATCTAGGACAGGTAAGTCTAGGCATTGGAATTACATCAATATTTATACTGGGAAGCCTAGTATTGAAGGGTAGATATATAGGAGAAGTAGAATTCAGTAAATATATGATCAATATAGCGGTGTTTTCCTTTGCTATTCTATGCTTCACATTCCTGATAAACAATTTAACGAGGAGCAGGTTTACCATAAATGGGATAAGCACGGTCGTATCCCTAGGAACCTCCTTCATATCGGGGGTATTGGTACCGCAAGAATTTTTGGGTGAGAGGGCCTTAAGTATAGCGAAATTCTTCCCAACATATTATTTCGTTAGCATAAATGAAAGGAGTATAGGCTCTTTCGGAGATATAAGGTATGAACTCCTTATGCAGATGATGTTTGGGATTGTATTCTTGCTGATGGGGCTATATTTTGCTAGGCCAAGGCTGAGGGCATAAGATAAGATATGACATTTCACATCATTTTATCGATATAATGCAAGATATATATTGCATTGTTGGAATTTCTATGATATTCTTTATGTAAGATATATTTTACATATCAAGGCAATGGGAGAGGTTTTTTTGAGGAATATAAGAATGATAGAGATGCGAAAGCAGAGGCAATTATCCCAGGAACAGCTTGGACAGATTGTAGGGGCTACACGGCAGACTATTGGGTTGATTGAATCTGGGGATTATAATCCTACCTTAAGATTGTGTATAGCAATAAGTAAGGCTCTAGATTGCACATTAAATGACTTATTTTGGAGGGTGGAAGATGAAGAATAATGGGAGATTTCCATCCTATACTGGTGAAACGGGGTGCATATATTATGAAAAAAATGGCCTATTTAAGTATTATAATCCTCCTGTTGGCTAGCTGTACCATACCGATGAATATGAATACCGTTGTTAAGGAGCCAAATTTTGGTGGGATTGTTGAGGAAGTGCACGAGAAATCAATTCTAGTCAGGGTAAATGAGGATGAAATTACGAGTAGTGATTTGATAAGCGTGTCATTGGATGTGGAACTTAAGGATAGCATGACGGATTTTAATCCTGGTGATGAGATCCGAGTGTATTTTGATGGCAATATTGCGGAGAGTTATCCGGCGCAGGTACATAAGGTATATGCAATAATACTCGTTGAACCAGCTGAAAACTCTGAGGGGATGGATTTAGAAACTACAGATAATAAGGTGATCGATGATTTTGAAGGGGTTAGTATAACTGTGAAAGATAGGACCATATCCTCCAAAGGATTAATATTAATCCTAGAAAATAAATCTGATAAGCAGATCATATATGGTGAAGATTTTTTATTAGAGCAGAGGATAGATGGTGGATGGCATAAGGTGCCCATTTCCATAGATGGAGAATATGGATTCAATGATATTGGTTATGAGTTAAATCCGGGAGAAGATGGAGAATGGGAAGTGGATTGGGATTGGCTTTACGGTGGCTTGAAGATCCGCCACGCATTCTCGTGACTTTAGTCATGAGTTAGTGGCGGTATATGTTGCATTAAAACTACATCAAATTTCCCGACATAGCTAAAATATCACCGTTACATATGTTATAATATAACTAAAGGGAAGGTGACGTATGGGTAAAATTTCTTATGGGAGAGGATATGTTT
>JAAYRM010000169.1 GCA_012518745.1 Tissierellia bacterium | reverse complement strand
TCTCATCTATGTTTATATATCCATATTCATTATCGGTTTTAGCTGACATCTAATATCGCCTCCCCATCTTCATAATATCACCTGGATATATCTTACCCCATTCAATTAAATAGTTCAACCAATAATATTATATTGTTCTTTTGGTTGATTTTATACCATTGCCTATGTTAGAATGTAGTGTGTATATTATGAAGATCGGGAGGCGATATTAGATGTCAGCTAAAACCGATAATGAATATGGATATATAAACATAGATGAGAATGTGATTGCAACTATCGCAGGTCTTTCCGCTATGGAGGGCTATGGCATAGTGGGGATGGCTAGTAAAAATGCTACTGATGGTTTTTTTGAATTGTTAAAATGGGAAAATTTATCCAAAGGTGTAAAGGTGACCACTGAAAGAGGAGAAGTGGCAATAAGCCTACATGTTATATTGGAATACGGAGTCAGAATCTCTGTAGTAGCAGAAAATATTATAGAGAAGGTAAAGTTCAATGTAGAGAATTTAACAGGGCTCACGGTAAATAAGGTGAATATATATGTACAGGGGATTAGGGTAGAAAAGTAGCTTAAGGAGGTACCACAATTGAAGATTATAAATGTAGATGGCACTATTTTGAAAAAGGCCTTTATTGGTGCCACCAAATTCTTGGAAGAACATAAAGAAGAGATCAATGCGTTAAATGTATTCCCAGTGCCAGATGGTGATACGGGAACCAATATGGCTTTAACTATGAAATCAGCGATCAAACAGATAGAAGGACTAGAGGAAAAGAGTGCCGGAAAAGTTGTTTCCGCATTAAGCACTGGCTCGCTTATGGGAGCAAGGGGAAATTCTGGAGTTATATTATCGCAATTATTCAGGGGATTTGCTGAGGCATTAAAGGATAAGGAAACCGTAGATGCGATAGATCTATCGCAAGCCCTTAAACTAGCCTCAGACACCGCATATAAGGCTGTTATGAAGCCCACAGAGGGTACTATATTGACTGTGGCAAGGGGTTGTGCAGAACATGCTCTAATAATTGCCGAAAAGGAAGATGATCTCTCCGTAATTATGAGGAGTATAATCGAGTATGGAAATGATGTCCTGAATAAGACACCGGAAATGTTGCCAGTTTTAAAACAGGCAGGTGTAGTGGACGCGGGTGGCAAAGGGCTAATGTGCGTATTGGCAGGGGCCTATAATGCTATGGCCATGGATGAGGTTGTGATGGATACCAGCGATGAAGGTAGAATAGAGATGTTGTCTGTAGCTCACCATGTAGATTTGGGCGATATTGAATATGGATACTGTACTGAATTCATGATAAATACAGAATATACAGATCATGAAGGGTTTAGGACGAATCTTTCGGAATTTGGTGATTCCCTAATGGTTGTTGGGGGAGAGGGATTGATAAAGGTTCATATTCACACCAATCATCCCGGTAAGGTATTGGAAAAGGCCTTAACCCTCGGAGAATTAAATGATATTAAAATTGACAATATGAGGTATCAACATGAGCATAGATTTGAGGATGAACCTCAGGTCAATATAGAAAAATCTGAAGGACCGGCTAAAAAATATAGCTTCATAACGGTTTCCATAGGTGAGGGCATAAACAGGGTCTTCAAGGAACTCAACGTGGATTATATTATACCGGGAGGCCAGACCATGAATCCTAGTACGGAAGATATATTAAAAGCCGTAGAAGGTGTGGATGGTCAAAATATAATAATATTACCCAATAATAGCAATATTATCTTAGCAGCTGATCAGGCCAGGGAATTAAGTGATAGGAATGTATATGTTTTTCCAAGCAAAACCATACCGGAAGGTATTACAGCCCTATTATATTTCGATACAGAACTAGATATCGAAGAAAATCTAGCAAATATGGAGCAGGCAGTCGGTAATGTTCGGACGGCTCAGGTTACATATGCAGTACGGGATACCGAAATGAATGGGGCAGAAATCAAAAAAGATGATATAATTGGTATTTCGGCAGGGGATATTATTGCTACAGGTGATGATATTCAGGAGGTATCTTTTGATTTAATAAAAAACATAATAGATGAGAATTCATCATTAATAACCATTTTCTATGGCAATGATATAGAAGAGGAACAAGCTACTGAGCTATCCGAGAGATTGCATAAGGAATTTGAAGATCTTGATGTAGAACTCGTATTTGGTGGTCAACCGCTTTACTATTATATAATATCAATAGAGTAGAATTCCCTACCACATGGTAGGGAATTCTACTTAAAAGATGAAGCTGAGAATAGGAGGATATTCGTGTCTGTTCGTTATATTAAGGGCGTGGGTCCTAAAAGGGCGGCTAAACTAAAAAGATTGAATATAGATACCATTAGGGACCTCTTATATTCGATTCCAAAAACATATGAGGATAGGTCTAGATTTAAAAGCATATCTCAATCCGTTGATGGGGATAGGACGAGTCTCAGGGTAGAGGTTTGTGGATATCCCTCTAGGTTCAGACCTAG
This sequence comes from Tissierellia bacterium, assembly GCA_012518745.1. GTDB lineage: Bacteria > Bacillota > Clostridia > Tissierellales > Tepidimicrobiaceae > DUNJ01. The sequence goes on along the minus strand of JAAYRM010000169.1, from coordinate 12,205 downwards.
AAAAAATCTATCCATATTGAAGATCCCCGTGAAGGATGATACTGGATTTGCTAATCTAGTATGGTTTAATCAGGATTATATATCCAATCAATTGGATCTAGGGGATAGGATAGCTGTCAATGGAAGGGTCAGCATACGGGGGAATGAGGTTCAGATAACAAACCCGGTTTTCGATAAACGGGAAGGGGATAGAGTTGGGAAGATTATTCCTATATATTCCCTTACGGACAGTCTATCTAATAATGAGATGATAAAGATAGTTAGCAATGCGATCAGAGATCATGTCCATGAATTACCGGAAATAATTCCTGACCATATAAGAGATGAATTGAATTTGTTACCGATTCATGAGGCTATTAAATATATTCACTTTCCGGAAAGTAGGGCATGCTATTTAGAAGCCAGGAGGAGATTGGTATTTGAGGAATTATTTGTTCTCCAATTAGGGTTATTCTTAATCAAGCATAGAAAGGCTGATATGGGTTCCGGCATAGTATTTTCATCAACGAAGGATATGGATATCTTTATCAACTCCCTGCCATTTCGATTGACGGGGGCCCAAGAAAGGGTATTCGGGGAAATAGAGGCGGATATGGAGAGTGGCGAGCAGATGAATAGGCTCGTTCAGGGCGATGTGGGCTCGGGGAAAACCATAGTGGCGATACTGGCCATGTTTAAGGCTTGGCGATCTGGTTACCAATCCGTAATGATGGTGCCTACGGAAATTCTAGCCACTCAACATTATGAATCAATGTCCAATATCTTTAAGGCCTACGATATACAGTATGCCCTGTTAACGGGTAGCCTTTCCGATGCAGAAAAGAAACGGATATTAGATGGAGTTAAAAATGGTAATATAGATGTGCTCGTGGGAACTCATGCGGTTATACAGGAAAGTGTAGAATTTGCTAAGTTGGGATTAGCTATAACGGATGAACAACATAGGTTTGGTGTTGAACAAAGGGCGACCCTGAGCCAAAAAGGTATGAATCCGGATGTGCTAGTGATGACGGCCACCCCAATACCGAGAACCCTGGCATTAATACTATATGGGGATCTAGATATTTCGATTATTGATGAATTGCCACCGGGTAGAAAGGCGGTTGAAACCTATGTGGTGGGTACAAACATGATGGATAGGGTGAATAATTTCGTTAAGGAGCAGATATCATCTGGAAGACAGGCATATATCGTATGTCCTTTGATTGCACAGAGCGATAAATTGGATATCAGTTCTGCCGAGGAGCTATATACCATATTAAAGGATGGGGCATATAGTGAATTTAACGTTGGGTTACTCCATGGAAGTATGAAATCAGGAGAAAAGGAATCCACTATGGATAGCTTTAAAGAGGGGAGTTTAGATATACTTATCTCCACCACGGTAATCGAAGTGGGGGTGAATATCCCGAATGCAAATATTATGGTAATTTATAACGCGGAAAGATTCGGTCTAGCCCAATTACATCAGTTGAGGGGTAGGATAGGTAGAGGTGAATATAAATCCTATTGTATCCTTATCAATGGGAGTACCAGTAGGAATTCTAGGGAACGAATGAGGGTTTTGCAGGGCTCAAATGATGGGTTCTATATCTCTGAGAAGGATTTGGAGTTAAGGGGGCCTGGTGAATTTTTCGGAACTAAACAACATGGAATTCCAGATCTTAGGATAGCCAATCTGTTTACCGATATGGAAATATTAAAAATTGCACAGTTGAAATCCGAAGAAATCCTGCGAGATGATTATCTATTATTAAGGGATGAACACCTACCACTGAGGCAGACCATAATAAATATGTTTGGAGATAGGGTTAATGGCTCAATTTTCAATTGAAACTACAAAATTTTATACAGAATATGATAAAATATATCTTAGAGCAACGGAGGGATCTTTTGAGGGTAATTTCCGGCATGAAAAAAGGTTATAGGCTACAGGCACCTAGAGGGCAAAAAACTAGGCCTACTAAAGATAGAATCAAGGAATCGCTATTTAATATATTAGGGAATATAAGCACGGAAAGTCTAATTTTGGATCTATATGCTGGTTCGGGATCCATAGGAATTGAGTTCCTAAGTAGGGGTGCAAGACAAGCCTACTTTGTGGATAAATCGAATCCATGCATTAAGGTTATAAAACAGAATTTGAACCATACCAAATTGGAGTCCAGTTCCAAGGTTATAAAAAGCGATTCCATTAGGGCGGTTCAATTATTGGGCAAAGAAAATATTAAATTTAATTATATATTTATGGATCCTCCCTTTGAACAAGGTCTAGTTATAAATACTTTAGTAACTATACTAGAGGCCGGCATATTGGATGAATCAGGCTTGATTATAGTAGAACATGAGAAGGGATTATCATTCGATGGGACCTTGGGTCATTTTAAAAGGGTAGATATCAGGAATTATGGTAATGAAAGTTTAAGCTTTTATACACAAAAACAATAGATTGGGGGACATTATGAGAGTAATATATCCTGGAAGTTTCGATCCCGTAACATACGGACATATAGACATTATAGATAGATGCGCAAAACAATTTAATGAGGTAATAGTAGCAGTTCTTGATAATAGGTCCAAAAAGAACATGTTCTCGATAGATGAGAGGATTGAACTACTAAAAACGACCTTAAGCGATTATACCAATGTACAGATTGATACGTTTTCCGGCTTATTGGTAGATTATGCTAAAGAAAAGGGATGCAATAAAGTAGTTCGAGGTCTGAGGGCCATTTCCGATTTCGAATATGAAATGCAAATGGCTCTTGCTAATAAAAAGTTAAGCCATGAAATGGAGACATTTTTCATGGTAGCACAAGGTAGATATGCTTATTTAAGTTCAAGCATAGTAAAAGAAATTGCAATCTTCGGTGGGGATATTTCCTGTTTTGTTCCCAAGGCCGTGGAGGATGCTATAAAGAAAAAATAGGGGGAGGATACTGATATGGAGATATTAAGATTGATAGAGGAAATAGAAGATGTAATAGAGAATGGATCTACGCTACCTTTCTCTAATAAGGTGATGGTTGATATGGATGAAATATATAATATCTTGGGGGAAATACGTATAAAACTTCCCGATGAAATCAAACAGGCTTCATGGGTCAAGGAGGAAAGACAAAGGATATTGGCCGAGGCTCAGAAAGACGCAGATACCATATTAAACGAGGCAGAGCTCAGATTAGAAGAATTGATTGATCAGGATGAGGTAACCCGGAAAGCAAAAGAAATGGCAGAGGAAATGATGATCAAGGCAAAGCAGAATGCCAAGGATATTAGATTAGGCGCCTTAGAATATGCAGATAATATATTATTGGAAACGCAGGAGAAATTAAAAGAACATATTAATATTCTCAATAAGAATAGACATGAATTACGAGGGGATCAATAAGTACTTTTTTTAAATAGTCTATAGAGCAATGAAATAATTAGGGAGCCAATCAGTATATAGAATATAGTAAATATTACGATCTTACTAGATCGGATGAGTATATCCGACCAATAGAGCGATAGGATGGATCCATTTAATAATGTATCCTGTGAGAATGAGGTTTTAATTATAACGTTATATCTGAACCTATATAGTATATAGCTATAAAGGGTTGCCAGGAGGCCATGAAGGAATTTGGTGAGGATATATAGCTTAGCATTGATATCGGTACGGGTGATAAAGCTCAATGCCTGGCTATGTATTGAAAATCCGCTCCATCCAATTAAAAAATTAATTATCATAATTTTACTGAGGATGCTTATATTAGTGCGCGATATTATATTACAACCGGTGGTTATTTCAAACAATCCTGAAATAAGCCCTTGACAGACATCTATACTTATGCTGGGCAGATTAATTGAGTGAAGGATATCTATTATGGCATTAAACGGTATATAGATAAATAGCAATCTTACTAGTACCGAATAAAATATTATAAATCCACCTATCAATGTGATTGTACCAAAACTATTTTGAATTGAATCGGTGAGTAGGGAACCTATGGAACGATTAGGTTCCTCGTCTACAGGATTATTTTCAAAATTTGATTCAGCATCCGATTTTTTATAAGGCCTCATTAGAAGGCCTAATGTGAGCGCACCCAGGTAATGGGGATATATGATCAGGGGTATTAGGGATGTATTCTTCAACATCCCCGTGGCAATGGTACCTATCATAAATAGTGGACCGGAAGTACTAGAGAAGCATATCATCTTATCGGCTCCGGCCTTTGAGATGATATTATTTCGCCTTAAATCCGATACCACTTTAGCACCCATTGGATATCCAGATACAGCACTTATGGAAAAGGCATACGCTCCACTTCCCGGGATATTGAAAAGAAATTTTATCAAGGGTTCCGAGAGACGCCCAATAAATCCTACAAACCCGATTCCAATTAGGATTTCCGATATGATAAAAAAGGGTAATAGGGATGGTATTATTATATTAAACCATATATATAGTCCATTAGAGGCACTCTCCAGGGATTGATCAGGATGCTTTATAATTGCTATTAGTATACAAAGGATACATACTGCGAATAATATATTGGGAAAAGTTTTTTTCATCTATATCTGCCCCCTATCCCCTAGAATGATATTGATATCTATTCTATCTATATTTTTGGGAGTAATTAATATGAATAAAATATTGATAAGGGGGTCATTTAGTTAATATATAGGGGGTTGTATAATAATCCATGCCTATATAGGGTTTCGTTGTATTTAACCCCATAAAATATAGGTCGGTGGATATCTTATCCATGGAGATCATCTTATTTAGATACATATTATTATAATTTCTATAGTTGGCGAATTTAGTAATGATGGGAACTGTGGAATTCTCTTTGATCCTATTCAATATTAAAAATCCGTTATTATTAGCACCTAGTACCCTTATATACAGGGGATGATGGACCGATAATTCATCAAATATACTTTTTGTTAATTTTGCCATTAAATGTACTAGTATCCTCTGTATTCTAGTCCGAGGATATCGTCTAGTGGAAATGGCTTGTATAAGGTGATTTATATCTTTATATCTTGAGGATTGCTCGATGAATCTATTCTCCAAGCCTGGTTCCATATCTATCATATCTATTAGAATATTCTTATCTATTGTATTCAATATATAATGAATTATTTGATCATAATTATCTAATGAATTAAATTGTTGATATTTACTGATATAATCTATCAGATGTCGATATGTTGCGCTGGGTACATGCTTTTCTATAGAATCGATCCCATCTTTTAATATGCTATTGCGTATTCCCGTCGCACTAGCAATAGCTCCATCTAGCTCTATGTCCCCATAATTGCTACCTATACGTTGGATCGATACGGGCCTTATATCACTATTTAATCGTTTCAATGATTTAAGATATTCAATAGCCAATATATTATTGGGCATCTTTAAGATGTTTTCAACATTTCTGAAATCTTCCATCTTCGATATACATCGTTCAGAAAATCTTTTCAGGGCATAGCTTCTAGCGACCGGAAAGGAGTATCCCATGTTAAGATATTTTCGAAGGTATTGTTTGAAGCAATCGGGTTCCTTGACCAATATCTGGGCAATATGTTCTAGAATATCCATTTCGGCTTCCTCATTACCAAAGGCTACATAGTTGATAATATTTAGACTATGAAGCAGCTTTATGGCTCCGAAAGCAAACGATTCGGCTGATTGGATCGAGAACATAAAGGGTAGTTCAATTACTAGGTCTACTCCATTATCTATGGCCATCTTGGCCTTGGTCCATTTGTCTACGAAGGAGGGTTCTCCCCTCTGTACAAAGGATCCACTCATGACGGCAACAGAATAATTCGAGCCGGTCACCTGCTTTGACTTCTTTAGATGATACCTATGTCCTAGATGAAAGGGGTTGTATTCGGCGATCAATCCTAGAACGTTCATATAGCCAGCCTCCATATACTTTTAACCAACATTATAGCATAATTAGAATAAAATTATAATTTCGTTGATTTTTTAACAACTTTGTAATATTATAAAAGTAGAAAATAAAAACTAGGGGGAATAAAAAGTGAACATATTGGTGATAAATTGCGGTAGTTCCTCATTGAAATATCAATTAATAGATATGGAGGAGCAGAAAGCACTTGCAATAGGGCTTGTGGAAAGAATAGGGATAGATGGCTCTAGGGTGAAACATGAACTCGTTGGGGAGGAGGAAGTTATCATAGAAGAACCTATGGAGGATCATAGGAGGGCCCTGAGATTGGTACTAGAGGCCTTGGTGGACTCAAAGCATGGGGCCATAAAGTCCATGGACGAAATAGGGGCAGTCGGACATAGGGTAGTTCATGGTGGCGAAAAGTTTTCACAATCCGTTATAATTGATGATGAGGTTATGGAGGCTATCAGCGATTGTATTGAATTAGCACCCCTCCATAATCCTCCAAATATAATGGGGATAGAGGCGTGCAGGGAACTGATGCCTGATGTACCTATGGTAGCAGTATTCGATACGGCTTTTCATCAAACCATACCTGTGGCCAACTATATGTATCCATTGCCATATGAACTATATGAGAGATATGGTATTCGAAAATATGGTTTTCACGGTACATCCCACAAGTATGTAGCCTTAAGAGCTGCTGAGATGGTGAACAGGGATATAGAGAATTTAAACATTGTAACATGTCATTTAGGCAATGGGGCCAGCGTATGTGCGGTACAGGGCGGAAAGTCCATAGAGACCAGTATGGGTTTCACCCCATTAGAGGGTTTAGCAATGGGCACTAGATCTGGGGATGTGGATCCGGCTGTAATTCCATTTATCATGGATAAGGAGAACCTAACCTTTGGGGAAGTAAATGAGATGCTAAACAAACAATCTGGAGTTCTAGGCATATCTGGAATCAGTAGCGATTTTAGGGATTTAGAAGAGGCTGCGGAGAACGGGAATGAAAGAGCTCAATTAGCCCTAGATCTATTCTGTAATAGGGTTAAAAAGTACATAGGAGCCTACGCTGCTCTGATGTGCCATATAGATGTATTAGTATTTACTGCTGGTATTGGCGAGAATTCCATTGCAATAAGGGAACAGATATGCGATGGGCTAGATTGTATTGATATAAGGCTCGATAGGGATTTGAACCAGGTCAGGGGTAAGGAAGCCATCATAACTAAGGATTTAACGGCCACTCAAATTCTGGTTATTCCAACCAATGAGGAATTAATGATTGCTAGGGATACGCTTGAGCTGGTTGAGGGATAATGCTGCTTGACAAACACATACCTCCTTTATATAATTATGTGTGTTAGTTTATGAGGTGAAAAATATGAATATCGATTTATCGCAATTTCATGATGAAAGGGTTTCTAGTATTTCAATCCGGGGTGAAATAGAGGAAACGAGGATAGATTTTAATGGAAGAGAAATTCAAATTCTAGAACCTATAGAATATGAGGGGGAAATTTATAGGATTGATGGCGAGAAATTATTACATTTGTATATATCCTATAGATATAGGGAGGCCTGTGGTAGATGCTTGGATTCATTTATCAAGGGGGATAGCGTAGGTATAGAGGCAAGGTTAGATGAAGAGGTAAGAGCCGTAGCCGATGGAGAAGATGATACTATATACTATATGGATGATAAATTGAATCTTCGAGATCATATTATCGATGCTATTATTCTCTCCCTTCCTATGAAACCGCTTTGCGGTGAAAATTGCAAGGGTTTATGCCCTAGTTGTGGTGTGAACCATAATACAATGGAATGTGATTGCATTACTGATGATATCGATCCTAGGTTTGAAAAACTAAAGGACTTTTTCCCGGATAAATAAGGAGGTGTTGTGAATGGCAGTACCAAAGCGGAGAACATCTAAATCAAAGCGAGATAAAAGAAGGGCCTCAGCCTATGGTTTTACAAAGGCTACCATATCAGAATGTCCGCAATGCTATGAACCAAAATTACCCCATAGGGTTTGTCGGGCATGCGGATACTATAAGGGTAAAGAAGTTATTGATGTTGAGCGATAAAATTGAATCATGGTGTCATTAGTAGACTGTAAAAAGATAGTGAGCCTATATCACTATCTTTTTTATATAGTTATTGCAATTACCCATGCTTTATAATATATTTATATCGATAGTACTAGTTTATAAACTCGAGTTCAGGAGGGTATTTATGAGGATTATAGTGGATGGAATGGGCGGGGATAGGGGCCCCGGGGAAATAGTTAGGGGCTGTGTGGATGCTATAGGGGAACAGGATGTGAATATTATAATTGCTGGAAAAAGGGATATACTAGAGGGAGAATTGCTGAAATATAATTTTCCTAGGGAACGCATAGACATTATAGATGCTGACGAGGTTATATCCAATGATGAAGAGCCTACATTGGCAATTAGAAGGAAAAAGAATTCCTCTATGGTTATGGGTATGAAAGCTCTGGCTGAGGGAACTGGAGATGGTTTTTTATCAGCTGGGAGTACGGGGGCATTGTTAGCCGGTGGCCTGTTTATAGTTAAGAGGATAAAGGGCATCGAAAGGGCCGCATTAACTACGGTCTATCCAACAACAGAGGGGGTATCCCTCCTATTAGATGCAGGGGCTAATATAGATTGCAAACCTCAATACCTGGGACAATTTGCGATTATGGGCTCCATCTATAGCGAGAAGGTATTGGGGGTTAAGAATCCAAGGGTAGGATTGGCAAATATAGGTACGGAGGAAGGCAAGGGAAATGCGTTGACCAAAGAATCCTATAATCTGATAGGGGACCTAGATATAAACTTTGCTGGGAATGTGGAGGCTAGGGATCTACCAAATGGCGTAGTGGATGTAATAGTATGTGATGGTTTTGTGGGTAATATCATCTTGAAATTGACCGAGGGTATGGCAATATCTATTTTTTCACTCCTAAAGGATGAATTTAGTAGCTCCCTTAGATCCAAGGTGGGTGCCCTTATTTTGAAACAACAGCTGAGGGGCCTAAAGGGAAAGCTCGATTATAGGGAATATGGGGGAGCACCGCTTCTTGGGGTAAGGCGACCGGTATTTAAGGCACATGGGAGCTCGGATGCCCTAGCGATAAAGAATGCGATCAGACAGATGAAGGCCTTTATAGATGGGAATGTAATAGATATAATAGATAGGTATATAAATGATAACAAATAAGAATTATAATGAATTTGGGGGTAATTAAAATGGTTGATGAGCAAATAAAGGGAATTATATCCGAACAGTTTGATATCGATGAGGAAGAGCTTACTATGGAGACATCCTTTAGGGATGATCTAAATGCAGATTCCTTGGATTTGGTAGAGTTAATAATGGCTCTAGAGGACGAATTTGATCTAGAGGTAGGGGATGAGGATATTACAAGGATAGATACTATAGGGGATGCGGTAAACTATATAGATGATATCCTTCAGGATTGATATGAATATAGGGATCCTTGGAATCCAATAATATCAGGATAGTTGGGGGCAATATAATGAAAAGATCTTCTAAACGTCAGACCATATTATCAGAAATGCAGTCGAGCATAGAATATAATTTTAATGATCCAAACCTACTGGATACAGCATTGACCCATAGTTCATATGTAAATGAAAATAGAATGAGGAGCTATGAAAGCAATGAAAGATTAGAATTTCTGGGGGATGCGGTTATAAATCTGGTTATAAGCCAATATCTTTATGAGAATTTCTATGATCTGCCCGAAGGGGAATTGACCAAAAGAAGGGCGGCCATAGTCTGCGAACCTTCGTTAGCCTCTGCAGCTAGAGGGTTAGGCCTAGGAAAGTACCTGCTATTAGGTAAAGGCGAGGAGGGAACGGGTGGTAGGGATAGGGATTCTACATTGGCAGATGCATTTGAGGCGTTGATAGGGGCAATCTACATCGACGGGGGTTTAGAACATGCTAATAGATTTATATTAGATATATTTGATAATGAAACGATACATAGTATTTGTCAGGGGGATCTACTTGTAGATTATAAGACACGACTTCAGGAAAAGCTCCAAAGGGGTGCTGGGAGGGGTATTGAATATATTGTGGAAAGGGAAACAGGTCCGGATCATGATAAAAGATTCTATATAAACGCCGTTATAGATGATGAAATCCTAGGGAAGGGTATGGGGAAAAATAAAAAAGAAGCCGAGCAAAATGCCGCAAAAGAGGCTTTATATAATATGGATAAGAGCAATGGGTAAAAAACATTTCATCATACCCATATTTGTACCCCATCTAGGCTGTCCCCATGATTGCGTTTTCTGTAATCAGGAAAGGATTACAGGTGCATCAACGAATGTTACAGCTGAATACGTAGAAAAGACAATAGAGGCATATCTATCAACGTTGCCAAGACAAAATGTCAATATAGAAGTGGCCTTTTATGGTGGCAGTTTCACTGGAATCGATATTGATATGCAAAAACAATTATTATCGGTTCCCCATAGATATAAGGAAAGGCGTAGAATCGATGGTATCAGATTATCCACCAGGCCAGATTATATAGATCAAGGAATTCTAGATTTACTCAAAGGATATGGGGTGGATACCATAGAATTAGGGGTGCAATCCCTAAAGGATGAGGTGTTGAATAAAAATGGCAGAGGACATAATAGCGATCAAATCTATATGGCCTCTGAATTGATCAAGGATAATGGGTTCAATCTAGGGCTTCAGATGATGATAGGATTGGTTGGGGATACCATGGAATATTCCATTTTCACAGCTAAGGAATTGGCCAAGCTGGATCCCTATTGTGTGAGAATCTATCCTACGTTGGTGATTAGGAATACCCATCTGGAAGGTATGTATAGAAGCGGCATCTACGATCCCCTATCCCTAAGGGAATCCATAGAGATTACTACATATATATTGATGTTGTTTCAATACTACGGTATAAATGTGATCCGGGTGGGCCTACAACCTACGGATAGGATAAGACGAGGTGGAGATGTGGTGGCGGGTCCATTTCATCCATCCTATAGGCAGTTGGTCGAGTCCAATATATATAGGGTATTATTGGAGAATTATCTGGGGGGTATAGGGGAATCTATTCTATCCGGCCAGCATGTAAGATTTGAATGTAATTATAGGAATATATCCTATATAGCAGGACAAAAAGCAGGCAATACCCTATACCTTATCGATAGGTATGGGTTGAGGGATATACGTATATACGAGAAGGATATATCTGAGAATCTTATCGAGATATTGGTAGGAGATTCAAGATATAATATGGATAAGATGGATGCTATTGGGAGATATTTGAGGGAAAGAGCCATAATATAGGTAAGAGGTGTTGAAATTTGCATTTAAAAAGAATAGAGATGCAGGGTTTTAAGTCGTTCGCCGATAGAATTGAAATTGAATTTGAAAAGGGAATTACCTCGATTGTGGGACCGAATGGGAGTGGCAAAAGCAATATCTCCGATGCTATCAGATGGGTGCTAGGGGAGCAAAGCATCAAGACTCTCAGGGGAACTAGAATGGAGGATATTATATTTTCAGGAACGGATTTAAGGAGGCCATTGGGTTTTACCGAGGTTTCCATAATAATCGATAATAATGATGGGAAAATCCCCATTGAATACAAGGAGGTAGCTATTACAAGAAGGATGTTCCGTTCCGGGGAGAGCGAATATTTCATCAATAAAAGCCCCTGTAGGTTAAAGGATATAAGGGGATTGCTCATGGACACTGGAATAGGTATAGATGGATATTCGATCATAGGACAGGGAAAGATAGATGAGGTTTTAAGCACTAGAGCGGAAGATAGAAGGGGAATATTTGAAGAAGCTGCAGGCATAGTAAAATATAAATTTAAAAAAGAAGCTGCAGAAAGGAAATTGGAGAAAACCAATAGCAATCTGCTGAGGATTAAGGATATTTTAGATGAACTAGAAAAACAATCTACGAGGCTGAGAAATCAATCAAGAAAAGCCAAGAAATTTTTAAAATTATCTGAGAGGCTTAGAGAACTAGAAGTCAATTTAATTATCAGGGATATCGATACGGTTAAAAAAGGAATTCTGACCAGTAAAGATGGGATAGCAAGGCTCAAAACCCGAATAGATAAGGTTTTGGATGACAAGCATATGATCGATGAAAATTTCAAATCAACAAAGGCTAAGGTGGAGGAAAGCGAGATACATATCGACAAGGCCCAAGATGAGAAAACTAAATTAACCGAACTATTGAATGATATGGCAGGTAATTTAG